>CAZPXI010000081.1:7096-9981 GCA_964590715.1 uncultured Desulfobulbus sp. | reverse complement strand
TTGAGGAAAGTATTTCGTGACATGGTCAATGGAGATTACCTGGAACTGATATACACCGGAGATCGGATTCCGGATGAACTCTTCAAAGTTCTACCTGCTGAGCAATACCGTGTAGTTGAAATGGATCAATCTGAAGATCCTAAATGTTGTCGGATCGTATTTACAAAAACCGGTGCCACCCCTCCGGAATCGGATGTTTCGGAAGGTGGATGCCGATGTACTTGACCCCCGCCCCATTGTTGGCGGATATATAATTGAACACAAGGAGAAAACCATGTCGGAAGAGAAACAAAAATTAGTCTACGTCCTCCATGATGCAGGTGAAAGGGCGGAAAAAGTGCTTACCGGATTTGCTGTTGCCAATATCGGACTTTCCATGGAGCATGATGTCACCATTATTCTTTTCGGAGAAGCGACCCGTCTTGTCAATAAGGGTTATGCCGAGACGGTTCATGCCCTTGAGCGCCTGCCTCTGGACCGGTTAATAGGTGATTTTCTTGAGAACGGCGGCAAAATTCTGGTCTGCCTGCCCTGCATCAAATCGAGAAAGGTTGACACCTCGATGTTGATTGAGGGCGTTGAGGCCACAACCGGCACCGTTGTCACCGATGAATTTCTGGAGGCGGATCAGGTTATCGGCTGGTAACACCATTTGTATTTTTTCAATCCTACAATTCATTTTTTATACATCATTAACCTGCAACAAAGGAGTTCATCATGTCTGATTTAAGTACTGTAACAGCAGCCGCTACCATTGATTCCCGTGGTTCAGCCTGTCCCGGCCCCCTGCTTGAGGCTAAAAAAGGTATCGGCAAGGTCAAGGTCGGTGAAGTTCTGGAAGTTTATTCCAATGACGAAGGAACCAGGATTGACCTCAAGGCCTGGGCTAACAAGGTCGGCCATGAATACATGGGCTATGTAGAGGCAGACGGGTATGACAAACATTTTATAACCCGTAAAAAATAGTCTTTTTGGAATCAGACAGGGCGTTTTTCCCTGTGAAAATCAACCTGCCGGTGGTTCTGTTGAATGCTGATCACCCCGAAACCTTAACTGGAATTTTCTCATGGCAAACACAGCACAAGAGAATAAAATTCTAATTCTGGCCACTGAATCCTGCGCTTACCCCGGCGCGGATTCCGTGGGTCAGGCCCATTCAAGTTATCCGGCGAACACGTATATTCTCCGGGTACGGGCTCCGGTCATGTTTCCTGAACGCTTTTATCTCGACTGCTTCAAAAAAGGTATCAGCGGCATCATTATCATGTCCTGCGGTGAGGAATGTCCCTACGAAGGCGCTTATCATGCAATGGCCAAGAGAATAGACAGGGTGTATCAGATGATGAAAAAACTGGATATTGATATCCGGCGGCTTCGGATCACGGCAATCTGTACAGTCTGTAATCGTCCGTTCTTAAAAGAAGTCAATATGATGAACGATATTGTGCAGGAATTGGGTCCACCGGTATTTAAAGAGTCTCAGCCGCCGGAAACGGAACAGGAACCGGCATGATGCTGTCGGATGATAAGCGATTTTGAACAAAATATAAAAAGACCAGAACACAAAAGTATCCCGGAGAAAAAAATGACGGATGGACAAACAATCACTTGTGACGCACTTGTTGTCGGCGGCGGCATAGCCGGTCTGCAATCAGCGCTTGACCTTGCTGATCAGGATTTTTCCGTGGTGATTATAGAAAAAGACCTGTCCATTGGCGGCAAGATGATCCGTCTCTCCAAGGTATTCCCTACCTTGGATTGTTCGAGCTGTATCACAACGCCTAAAATGGCATCCGCAGCACACCATAAAAACATTACCATTTATACCTGGTGTGATCTCAAACAGTTAACCAACAGCAACGGATCGGTTCACGCCCGGATCACGCAGAAACCACGCTATGTGGATCAGGACAAGTGCATCGGCTGCCGTAAGTGTGAGTACAGCTGTCCCGTGTATGTTCCGGACCCGGAACAGGGTGGGTTTTGCGCAACCAAGGCCATCAGGATTCCTTTTTCAAATGCAATCCCCCAGACAGCCGCCCTTGACCCGGAAAGCTGCATGCTGTGCGGAAAATGTGAAAAAGTCTGTCCCACCGGGGCAGTGGATTACTTTCAAAAGCCGGTTGATTTTACCGTAGAGGCAAAAACCGCAATCCTGTCCACGGGTTTTGAAATGACCACTATTGAGGGAAAACCCCAGTACGGTAATGGAAACATTCCAAATGTGGTGACTGCTCTGCAGATGGAACGACTGCTGGCGCCCCATGGACCCTATAACCGGGTACTGCGGCCCTCGGACGGTATGGAACCCGACTCCATCGCCTTTGTTCAATGTGCGGGATCACGCGACAAGAGCATGGGCATTCCCTACTGTTCGCGTTTCTGCTGCATGTATGCCATCAAACAGGCCATGTTGCTGTCCGGAGCTCTGCCCCTTGCTGATATTTATATCTATTACATGGACATTCGTGCCTTCGGCAAAGGATACGAACAATTTTACCAGACGGCCAAGGCCATGGGCATTCAGTTTATCAAGGGCAAGGTCGGCCGTATCGAAGGGGCTGAAAACGGCAGCGTTGCGGTCCGGTTTGAGGCCCAGGACGGAACCGGAGTGACAACGGAAAATCATGATCTGGTTGTGCTGTCGCTTGGTGTTTTGCCTGACTGGTCACCGGAAGGCATCTGTTCCGTATCAACCTCTGTTGACCACTTCATACAGACAGTGCAGCCATCAATTGGGCCGACATTAACCAGCCGGGAAGGTATTTTCGTTGCCGGAGCCGCATCCGGGCCCAAGGATATCGTTGATTCGATTTCAGAGGCCGGGGCTGCCGCTATGGAAGCATCAAACTATATAATTGCTCATGGGAAATAACCCCTCGGCC
>CAZPXI010000081.1:4628-6996 GCA_964590715.1 uncultured Desulfobulbus sp. | reverse complement strand
GCTGAAGATCATTCACCTCATGACGTAAATGGAAAATGGGTATTTGAGATATGACCGACCCGAAAAAGAAGAAGAACAAAGAAAAATCTGAAAAAATCGGGGTGTATATCTGCTATTGCGGCGGCAATATATCCGATCATGTGGATGTGGAAAAGGTTCGTGAAGCAGCGGAAAAATTTCCGGGTGTAGCGGTTGCCCGTACCAACTCCTTCATGTGTTCCGATCCCGGCCAGGAACTGATCATCGAAGACCTGAGAAACGGTATTGTCGACCGGGTCGTGGTCGCATCCTGCGCTCCCAGTCTTCATGAAAATACATTTCGCAGTGCGATTACACGAGCCGGCGCTAACCCGTATATCTATGACCATGCAAATATCCGTGAACATGTGAGCTGGGTTCTGCATGGCGACAAGGCAACCTATAAGGCGGAAAAACTTGTTGCAGCGGCAACCGGCAAGGCCGGGCTGCTGGAGCCGCTTGATCCGATCCGGGTCGATGCAAGAAAACATGCCACCGTTATCGGCGCCGGTATTGCAGGACTCAAGGCGGCCAGGGTTCTTGCAGATCGCGGCCTTGAGGTCGTGCTGATCGAGAAAACGCCGTTTCTCGGCGGCAATGCGGCCGGGCTTGATACAGTGGCCCCGTTTGGCGAACAATGCAGTGCGCTAATCGCCGAGCTGGCAAGGGGCGTTCTTGAACATACAAATATAACCGTGCTGACAAGGTCTGAAGTCGTGGGTTTCAACGGATATGTCGGCAACTATGATCTTCAGGTCAAGACGACCTCAGCAAACACATCTGCTTTTGACAAGGCGGCAGGCCACGTTGTTCCTTTTGAGGGAGATGCTGCTGATACGCCCGCTGAACAAAAAGTTGAAACCGGAGCGGTTGTCCTGGCCACGGGCTTCAGGTCGTATCAGCCCAAAACTGGAGAATACGGCTTTGGTGATCACCGTGAAGTTCTCACCCTGCCGGAATTTATCAAGCAGCTGAGCGAGGTAAAATGTTCGGGAGATATTCTGGAATTAAACGGCAGAACAATCCGCTCCATGGCCATGATTCACTGTGTAGGCAGTCGGCAGATCCCGGGAATTCACGAAGAGGACGAAAACGGCTACCTCAATGAGTACTGTTCCCGCACCTGCTGCAGTTCCATCTTACATGCGGCCAACACGGTCAAAGAGCGGTTTCCGCAGACCAATATCTATGATCTGTACAGGGACATCCGGACCTATGGCCGCGGCCAGGAAGATCTTTATGACCGGGCAGCCCGGAACCGTGTGGTTTTCCTCCGGTTTGAAGCCGGGAATTCGCCGACTGTTGCCGCAAATGACGACGGCAGTGATTATGCCCTGAAAGTCACGGTACAGGACGGCTTGACCTTTAATGAAGAGATCGAGGTTCCTGTTGATCTTGTCGTCCTTGCCACCGGTATGGAGGCCGGTGATGTTTCCGACCTGGTCTCCATGATGAAACTCCCGGTCGGCACTGATAAATTTCTCCAGGAAGTCCACCCTAAACTTGCCCCGGTCGAGATGTCGGTTGCCGGTGTTTTTCTCGCAGGCACCGCCCAGGCACCCATGAGCATCAGTGAAGCCTGCAATGGTGCCGCCGCTGCCGCCGTGAAGACCGCCTCACTTTTATCAAAGGGCTATCTGGAACTTGATCCGTATGTGGCCGCCGTCGACCAGGACCTCTGTCAGGGAACCGGAGCCTGTGTGGATGCCTGCCTTGCCGATGGTGCTCTGGAGATGATTGATGTCCGGACCGAAAAAGGGACTGAGAAAAAGGCCCGGGTTGTTCCTGCGCTCTGTCTTGGCTGTGGTGCCTGTGTGGCGGTGTGCCCAACCGGGGCCATTGATCTCAAGGGATGGAGTCTGAAACAGTACGAGGCCATGGTTGACATGATTGTAGCCGACGAACTGATTGACGTTTAACCAACATGGCTGGACCAGGTAAACGGAGCGAAGCGTAACCTCCTTCTGAGCAGAAAAGTCTATTCTACAGAGATACAAGACGATGAGTGATAAAAATAAAGATCAAGCACAACAGGAACGAAAAGAGGCTATGAAACGGTTGCGTGAGCAACGAAAGAGTTCCATTCAACAGGCTGCAGCCATGGTCAAAACCCAGAAAAAAGATCTTAAAGTACTCATGAAAAAGATGGGGTCTGAGAGCGCCACAGCTCCTGAACTGGCTGAGGCAACAGGAATGGACGTTGCCCGGGTGATCTGGTATCTGGCGACCTTAAAACAGTATGGAGAGGTTGTGGAGGGAACAAAAAGCGACAGCTATTTTACGTATAAACTGGTGGTCAAGGAACCTGAAGAGGCAGTGGCATAGATTGTTGCACTCCACCCATACCATT
>CAZPXI010000081.1:0-4528 GCA_964590715.1 uncultured Desulfobulbus sp. | reverse complement strand
TCTCCATGGAGATAGAATATGACAAAAATTACTCCTGATTTTGCCGAGGAATTAAAAAAGTACGGTGACGACACCGCGCTTATCTGCTTCAACTGCGGCACCTGTGTGGCCATCTGCCCCCTTGTTTCGGAGAGCTTCCCCCGCAGACTGATACGCTACATCCAGATCGGCGCCCGAGATCGCATCCTTGAGAATGCAGATGATCTATGGAAATGCCTGCACTGTGGACTCTGTACGCAGACCTGTCCCCGTGCGGCGGATCCCGGTGAAGTTATTCTCAGCCTGAAGCGTTTTACAGTCGCCAACTGGAGGAAATCATACAATGTTTAGCCCCCAAACCATTATCGAAATACTGGCTGATAATGTCCGCAAGACCCGTAATCCTTTTGGCCTCAACAAAACCGGTCTCAACAGCTGGTGGAAAAACAGCAATGTCAACCAAACTGGAGATACACTGCTGTTTACCGGACTCATGTATCAACTTGTCCCGTATATCAAGGCAACGACAAAATACCTTGAAAAATATGAGGATACGCCTAAAGCCGACTATATACGGTACGGTAAACATGTTCCCAAACCACTCGTTAACCTGGGGTTAAATATTATATCTTCCAAGGAAGATAAAAACTCGTTTAATACTCTTCTTGGCAATATCGTAAAGATACTCCAAGCATCCGATGTTTCTTTTGCCTATAACCCTGAACTGGATGAATACAGCGGCGTGCTCCTGTATGACCTGGGTGACCAGGAGAGTTTTGTCGAGCATGCCCAATATGTGGCAAACAAGCTGCAGGATGCAGGCATCCGGAAATTGATTACCGTTGATCCTCATACGACCTATGCCGTAAAGGTTTTGTATCCAAAATACACCGGAATCTCTTTTGAGGTTCAGACCTATTTTGAACTGGCCAGACTCAAAGGAGGAGACTCGTCCTCAGAAGTTACGCTGCATGACCCCTGTTTTTACGGGCGTTACCTGGAGCTGGCCGATGGACCAAAAAATCTTCTCACAGGCCTTGGGGTGCACTGTGAACCGATCAATACTTCGGGTGCTTTTACCACCTGCTGCGGTGGTCCGGCCGAATCCATTTCACCAAAACTTGCAGAAGAGGTGGGAAAACGCAGGGTTGCCGAACTCCAGGCCACGGGCCGACCAATTGTTGCCATGTGTCCGATCTGTCTTGCAAATCTTGAAAAAGCCGGCGCGGAAGTCGAAGACCTGTCTTCGGTGCTCGTTCAATTTGTTTCGTAAATAAGAAAAATGGCCGCCCATAATCAAGGCCGCAACAGGCGCAACGCACAAAAAGACAACCGGAAAGAGGGTAAGTACAATGCCGATCCTGAGGACGTTCAACTTTGCCCTCTTTGTCTTCTCACCATCCGCCTTGTGGCTTGTTCTGTTCGGTGGTGTTTCAAAAGATCAATATAATCAAGGGTGAGTGCATAAAGACAACAGCGATAAGAAGAATGACTTTTGCCGGCCAGGACGCCAATCCGAAGGGGAACCTATGCGAATAACCAAACGTCCACTGTTTTACTGGATTCTCCACCGTTATCACGGTCTGCAGGCACTCCTGTTTGTTGTCATCCTTGCCGGTCTTTTTTTTCGTGTAATCCCCCTGGAGATGCAGAAACGTATTGTCAACAATGCCATCAAACTCCAGGATGTCGAACTGTTGTTTCTGTACTGTGGAATTTATTTCGGCTCCGTTATTCTTGCCGGTACAACAAAATATATCATCAACGTCATGCAAATGGTCATCGGTCAGAAGATACTGATCGAACTGCGCACTGAACTTTACCGTCATATTCTCCAACTGCCTCTGCAGTTTTACCGGAACATGCAGCCGGGCACCGTCATATCGGCCATGACCGCCGAACTGAACGCAATAGGGTATTTCCTGGGTGGCGCAATCGCCATCCCATTGACCAGCCTGCTGACCTTTATTGTCTTTTTAGGTTACATGTTCATGCTCAGCCCGTTGCTGGCCCTGCTCACCATCGGCCTCTATCCCTTTGAGGCCGTCCTGATTCCGCTGTTGCAAAAACGGTATAACAGGCTTAACAAAAAACGGATCAAGACTGTTCGCTCCATGTCCAATGTGGTCAACGAGGCCATCAGCGGCATCCATGAAATCCACGCCTATGCAAGCTTCGATCTTGAGGAACAGCGGATAAAAAACCATATATTCCACCTGTACGATCTTTTAAAACAACTGTTCATCGTCAAGTATGGAATTAAATTTTTAAACAACCTTTTCCAATCGTTTGGTCCCTCCCTGCTCTTCCTTGTCGGCGGCTACTTGGCAATCAATGGTGAATTTACCCTGGGAGCCCTGGTCGCCTTCCTGTCTGCACACGAAAAGATTTATGATCCGTGGAAAGAAATCCTCGACTATTATCAGGGGATGCAGGATGCGCAGGTGCGCTATCAACAGATCATGAAAATATTTGATCTGCAGCCGGAGTATCCCCTGTTACCTGAAGGACGTGATGTGGTGGACTTCAGCGGGAATATAGCGATCAAAAATGCCACCTTTACCGTCGGTAACAATATCAGGCTGCTCAACCGGGTCAGCATGGAGATCAAGGCTGGTGAGCAGGTTGCAATCGTAGGATTTTCCGGATCCGGAAAGTCTACTCTTATTCTCTGCATGGATCAGCTCTACAGCCTCTCGTCAGGATCAATCAACTATGACGACTACAGTATCAGCGAGTTAAGTAAAGCTGATATAAGTCACAATATCACAATGATATCGCAGCACCCGTTTATATTTACCGGCACTATCCGCGACAACCTGCTTTATGGAGTGAGGGCTCTGCAAAAAGATAGTGTCCGTCAACTGCCCGGCCTTGATGACCAGCTCAAGACCATCTATGATACCGGCCTTGAGGAAGATGTGATCCGGTTTGGCTTTCAGGCCGTGCTGACCAAAGAGTGCTGTGCGCCTTTTAAGGACAAGTTACTGACCATTCGTCACAACATCTCCAGCCAATTGCGCGAACAATTTTCAGATGTTATTGAATTTTACGATATGGACAATTTCCTCCACTATTCCTCCATTCGAGACAATATCATATTTGGCGACTGTCCAACCGGAAAATTCGACATAAAAAATCTGCCGGTGTTAAAACCGTTTATGCAGTTACTGGCTGAAACCGGAGTGGCGGAACCACTGCTGCACCTTGGACTGAAAATTGCCAACCAGACCGTTGAGCTGCTTGGAGAACATGAAAGTGATGAGTTTTTTTTCCGCTACACCCCCATGCAGCCGGAAGAATTCTCCCAATATTATGAAATAATAAAGCGATCCAACGGCAAAATACCGACAAGAGAAAAAGATCGCTACCAGCTCTATCTTCTTGCATTTAGGTTCATCCCCGGCTTTCACAAGATTGCCGGCATCGATCCGGAACTTGAACGTAAAATCATCAGAGTACGGCTCCTTTTCCTGAGACATGTTGCCATGCTGAAAATGAACCCCCGTGATGATATCAGTTCGGATAAACCCTACCTGCAATGTGTTAAAGAAGATATTTCCAGCCCTTTTATGCCCTTTTGTACCAGCCAGTACCTGTACAGCCGGCCACTTCTGGAAAATATACTGTTCGGAGTTATAAAGTCACGGGAGCCCATCAGTGAAAAGCTCTCCAACCTGCTCTACAGTCTACTGGCAAAAGACGTCCTTGATGATGTCCTGAATGTGGGTCTGGATTTTCATGTGGGGAGCAAGGGAGACCGTCTCTCCGGTGGACAGAAACAGAAGCTCGCCATTGCCAGAGGTTTTTTGCGCGGCACCCCCATTCTCTTTCTTGATGAGGCAACGGCCAGCCTGGACAATATATCCCAACGCCGGATCCAGGATGTCCTGGACGCAAAACAGCAGGAGGGAAAAACCGTGGTTGCAGTTATTCACCGATTGGAAAATGCGGATTTATATGATCGAATTGCAATGCTGCAAAACGGTTCAGTGATTGAAGAGGGTACCTCTGAAGAACTACTGGCCCGGAAAGGTTCTTTTTACAAACTCGTCCAGGGTCACAGTCGGCATGCCTGACGAATGGAATATTCAGGAGAACATAAGGCGAGCCTTGAAAAATTAGTCTTTTCACTCAGAGGTTGCTTGACAACACGACGAGGTCGAATCAGTACAGGATGTATGAAGAACCACAAACAGGGGAGCAGGCGGTTACAAGTTCTCGATCTCGGCGAGCAGCCCGGCCATCTCCTCTTTTTTGGTCAGCGCACAGTCTACGGATCCATTCCTGGCCGCAGTTTCCATCTCCAGTGCAAGAACTCGTATTCCCTCGATACCAAGACTGGCCGATGCACCCTTGAGGCTATGGGCTGCAGCCATGACGCCTTCGGTATCACCGGACTGTGCGGCCTGGCAAAGTTTAGTATAATCATCGGCTGAAGAATCTTTAAACAGGATAAGCAACTCTTCCAGGAGTTCTTCATCGCCTGCGGTCTGTTCAAGGGCAAAGGCCCGATCCCATTGTAACTTGCTCATCTCCTCTCCTTTAT
>CAZPXI010000080.1:0-10000 GCA_964590715.1 uncultured Desulfobulbus sp. | reverse complement strand
CGCATAACGGGTCCATTGCCGAAAGAAAAAAGATCGTTTGACTGGACGATGCAGCGGGAATGGTTATCTTTTTGAGAGAAAAACGATTTTTGTAGAATAAATGTAACACGAACGCAAAAGGTTTTATATTTTCAGGAGAAAGTCTATGGATGGTACTATACGTGTCTGTCCTTCATGCGGGGCAAAAAACAGAATTCCTCCGGACAAACAGCATCTGAGAGCGAAATGCGGTCGTTGCGGCACCTCACTTGCGGCAGCGACAGGAAGTGTGGTGGAAGTGGGTGACCATAACTTTCAGCAGGTTATAAACAGTACGGATAAACCGGTGCTGGTGGATTTCTTTTCGCCGACCTGCGGGCCCTGCAGAATGCTTGCTCCGGTCATTGAAAAACTGGCCGGCATGTATGCTGGACGGGCTCTGATCTGCTCTTGCGATACCAGCAGGCATCAGATGGTGCCGACTAAGTTTCAGATCCGCGGAGTGCCCACCCTGATTTTTTTTAAAAACGGACAGGTTGTCGATCAGGTGGTCGGAGCCGTGCCGGAGCCTGAATTAATCCAGCGCCTGAACAACCTGTTGTAATTGGGATCAGGAAGAAAAAACTATTGTATATTCATTGACCTGCCGATACTTATGCTATAAGTCATAGTAGAGGCGATTGTCTTTTCTTTTCCAGGGGTACGTTCGGGATGTTGTTGCGCGCGCGTTCCCTATTGCGACGGCAGGTCGGATATGCGTGGAATTCTTCTTTTGAGTCTGTGTACGTTTTTTATCAGTGGCTGCGCCCGTATTCCGCAGCCAACCGGCTACCCCCACAGTGAACAGCAGAAATTACAGGCAGCTTATCACTGGAACGTACTGGCAAATGATGTTGCCAATCAGATTAACAGCGAGCTCCTTGAGCGCGGATATCTGGACACCTCGGTTTATGTGAACCACAGTTGCGGCGAAGGGGAGAACTGCGGATCGGGGAAAACCTTTCCCTTTGATGAGGGCTTCAATGATTTACTGACAACCCAGTTGGTGAATTTTGGAGTGCCGACCAGGCCTGAAAATGATGGGAAGAGTCTGGTTGTCGATTACAAGGTGCAGGTCCTCTATCATCAGGCAAACCGGTACCAGTGGCCGCAACCCGGAGTCTTGACGGCGCTGACCGCAGGAATCATGGTTTTTCGAAATGCGCCCTGGGAATTTGCCGCCCTTGCCGGTGCCGCAGCCGTTGATGCCCTGTGGTCGACATCGGTTCTTAACGGCCATTATGAGGTGATCATTACCACGTCGATAGTTGACAATAACCTGTACATCATGCGAAAATCAGATATCTACTATATCAACGATCCGGATTTCTGGCATTATCAGCAGGTTGCACCCGCAGATGAACTTGAGCTTACCTCTTCCCGCTTTTGATTTCCATGAAATTTTTTATAACTCTTTTTCTCTGCTCTTTTTTTCTGCTCTCCTCGTTGACCGGCTGCAGCCGCCTGAATTGTACCCGGCTGGAAAAACTCCTGGGCGGTGACGTCAACCTTATCTCCCTGGGCAAGGACATCGGCGATGAGCTGATCAACGGTTCCTATCCTCCTCTGGTTCCTCGTCAGCCTGATCAGCCGGTGCTGGTGACGACCCTGGTCAACAATAATAATCTCCGCGACAGTTCCAGTTTCGGCCGCAGTCTGCAGAATGCCGTTGCCGCCGAGTTCGTCCGTCAGGGCTATAGCGTCAATGAGGTCAAGCTGCGTAGTGATGTGTCGATCAATGCCGGTGAAGGGGAGTTCATGCTGACCAGGGATCTGGATGAACTCAAGGGCAAGCAGCGGGCTCAGGCCGTAGTAGTAGGCACATATACCATGGCTAATCGCGTTATGTACTTGTCGGTTCGTCTGGTTAATCCCGGTAACGGCTCCATACGATCCGTGTATGAGCAGCGAATCTGTCTGGACGAAAACAGCCTCCGCATGCTTGGCCTGCAGCTGGATGAAGAGGATAATGTGCAGGCGCCCAGCGAGCCCCTGCTGGATAAATTTTTGTATTGATTTTTGTATTGATCTGTAAGAGAGCGATCGAATCAGGAATGGGTACGGCTTGAGGAGCGATCAATAAACGCCTTTTCAATTTCAGCCAGCAGTTTATGCAGAGAAATGGGTTTTTCTATAATGGCATGGAATCCAAGTTGTTTTGACATCTTCTGTTCAACCGTCCGGCTGTGCCCGCTACAGAGGATAATCGGTAACTCCGGCTGAATCCGTTGAATTTTTTCACTTAGCTGCATTCCCGTCATTTTCGGCATGGTCTGATCTGTAATCAGCAGGTCCCAGCGAGCCGCTGTTTTTAAAAATTCTTCCAGGGCCTGTTCGCCATCGGCACAGGTCGTCACGCTGTGCCCTTTTTCCGTCAGAAATTCACTGATCAGTTCACAGATCGATTCTTCATCATCTGCAAAGAGAATATTTCCCCGGAGCGATGTAGCCTGTATCGGGGAATTGGAATTGTCGTTTTCCGTCCGGCTGTTGTTTTTGCCAATGGTTTTCGGTACTGCCGGGAAATAGAGGCGAAACAGGGCACCATGGCCCGGGCTGGAGTCAACAGTTATAATCCCTTGATGGCTCTGGACAATTCCATGGACAACGGCAAGCCCCATGCCGCTGCCCCGGCCGTGTTCTCTGGTCGTAAAGTACGGATCAAAGAGTTTATTCTTAATCTCGGGAGAAATACCGCAACCGGTATCCTCCACCTCAAGAACCACATAGTCGCCGGCAGGAAGTATGCTTTCCCGGGTTCCTGTCCTGCCCTGCCTGTGCAGGGTCATATCCTGCAGGGAAATGCGCAGAATGCCGCGATCATCGTTCATGGCCAGATGGGCATTGGTACACAGATTGACAATAACCTGATGGATCTGGGTCGGGTCGGCAAGAACAAAGCCTTTTGCCTCTATGTCCTCCTCAATCTCAATGGTGGACGGGATGGATGAACGTAGTAACTGCAGAGCCTCTTTGACAACAAGTGCAATCTGAATGGTGTGTTTCGACTGTCCCGTCTTGCGGCTGAAAGTCAGGATCTGGCTGACCAGATCCTTGGCGCGGATTGATGCCGTTCGTATCTGTTCGAGTTCATTGTCGACGAAGGATTGTTGACCAAGTTTCATCTGTACTATTTCAGTGTAGCCCATGATGGCCATCAGAATATTGTTGAAGTCATGGGCAATGCCGCCGGCAAGGGTGCCTATTGCCTCCAGCTTCTGGCGCTGCCTGAGCTCTTCACGCAGTGCGCGTTGTTCGGTAACATCGCGCAGCGATATATAGATGATCTTCCCTTCCTCGGTCTCAACGCTTTCCGCCTTGATTTCAGCGTACCGCAATTGACCGTTTTTGGTTTCCGTAACCACCCATTCGATTTCGACAATCTCCCCGCGGGCGGTTCGCGCTATCACATCCTGAACCCGTTCTTGGGTCGTTATGCCATCATGCTGTATTTCCGGAGAAAAGCTGCCCATAGGCTGACCGATAACCTCTTCTCTTGAACGGTCCAGAAAGGTAAGGGCGGACTGGTTGCAGTCGATATAAATACCTTCTTTGGCGAGAAGGTGAGCATCGAAAGATCCCTTAAACAGAGTCTGGTAAAGCTTTTCCCGTTGGTGCAGCTTTTTTTCCGCCATGACCTGAGCGGATATATCAATGCCGATACTGAGCATTTCCAGGAAGGTGCCGTCGTTACCGACAATCGCCTTATTGCTCCACTGGATCCAGAGCGATGAGCCGTCCTTGCAGATATTTTCGTTTTTATTGAGCAGATATTTTTCCGGGTGAAGGAGGATGTCCTCAATCATGGCGGTCAAGTCACGACCACTGCGATCGGTTTCGGCGACGATGGTGCCGATGACCTCTTTACCGATGAGCTCGTCTTCGGAAAAGCCGAACAGCTCGAGCCCGTACTGATTCATGAAGATGATCCGGCTCTGCCTGTCCCACCTGAGAATAATGGAGTTGGCACTGTGGACAAGCTCCTGGTAAAGGATGACCTGTTCCTGTGGAAGATGTTGTTTTTGTTGCATGTTGCGAATCATAGGCTGGATAGTGTCTGTCGCGTTCTCTAAAGTTCCTTTTCTTCAGTAGCGGGACGGCAGGGGCCGTTCGATGGTGGGATAGTACAGCTGAAAAAAAGACTGTTTGTTTAAAAAAGGAAATTTAAAACCCGGAGTCTACGCTTCACTCCAATTACCTGGTCCAGCCATGCTGGTTACGATAAATTCCGACTGGAACTAAACAAGGTTGCTCTATTATTTTGGCATAGCTGATCGGAGTTGTCAAAAAAATATAAGGAAAAATAAACAAGAGTGATTTTCAGGCTTGCTGCGAACGGGGTGTTCCCTGCTTGAACAGTTGTTTCGGCCGTATTGGAATGAGGGCATTTTTTACCAGGGAATCTGATTACAGGGTAACTATCTTATGCCGAATGGCATATTTGACCAGACCGGCCACGGAATGAATATCCAGTTTAGCCATGATATTTTTACGATGGGTATCAACCGTGCTTATCGATATGCAGAGCTTGTCGGAGATCTCCTGGTTGGTCAGCCCCTCAACAACAAGTTGGAGAATTTCCCGTTCCCGGTCGGTCAGGATGTTGCCGCCGCAGTCGGAGGCCTGACGGGCAAGGCCGACGAATTCCTTTAAAACCGGAGTCTCAAGGGTTGGGGATACGAACATATTCCCTGCCGCAACCGCGCGAATGGCATCGATAAGCATGTCAAAACTCTCTTCCTTGAGCATAAAGCCAAGGGCGCTTGCCTTTAATGCCTCGACCGCGTAAAAGCAGTCCGCATGCATGGTCAGGATCAGGGTGTTGGTGTCGGGAGCGATTTTAGCCAGACGCTTGGCCACCTCTATTCCGCTCAAGCCGGGCATGGCAATGTCAAGCACGGCCACATCAGGTTTGAGTTTTTCTATCTGTCGCAGGCTTTCCTGGCCGTCGCTGGCCTCACCAACCACCTTAATGTCTGCAGTCGAGGTCAGCAGCGTCCGCAGGCCCTGGCGAAACATCTGATGATCGTCGGCAAAAAACACTGTTATCATGATTCTTCCTCAGGTTGTTCCAGCGGAATATCAATGGAAATTCTGGTTCCCTTGCCCAGGTCCGACTCTATGGACATCGTTCCGTTGATAGCGTTGATCCACTCTCTGATACTGACCAGCCCTATACCTTTGAATTCTTCTGTTTTCCGTTTGATTGTTTCTGCGGGAAATCCCTTGCCGGCATCGTCTACCGTGAGACGCACATGGTGCCCCTTTTTTTTGACGGTTGCAACGATTTCTCTGGTGTCGGCATGTTTCCAGGCGTTGTGCAGCAATTCTTTAAATGATCGAAAAAGATATATTTTCTGTGAATCCGATAAGCCGAGAGAGCCGGCAACCCCGTAGACTGAGACTTCAATTCCGGTCTGCCGGGTAAAGTTGTCGGCGTACCAGTTCATGGCCGGGGCCAGTCCCTGGTTGTCGAGAATGATCGGATAGAGGTCAAAGATCATTGTTCTGATCTGGCGAATCATCAGCTTGACCAGCAGGCGGATATCTTCGAGTTGTCCGTTTATATCCTCCTGCTGAGTTTTCGGTAGATGGCATACCCTGTTTCCGATCTCCTGCAGTTTCAGGTTGACCAGGGCCAGATTCTGGGCCATTTCCTCATGCAACACCTGCCCTATGTGTCGCCGCTCCCGTTCTTCAGCCAGGATAACTTCCTCCTGAAGTTTTTTGTGAAATGCGCGATCGGCCTGTTGCTGTCGTATCTCTTCGGTGATATCGCGGAGAATCCCCTCATAACCGACAAATTTTTTCTGATCGTCAAAACGGGTATTTGCGGTCAGTATACAGTGACGGGTTGAGCCGTCGGGGCGTTGTACCCAGGTTTCATAATCTTTTACATATCCCTTTTTCTCCATATCCTCTTTGAAGGCGGGATTCTCGTGTATATTGTTCATCGCCTGACAGCCGTTGAGTGTCTTCTTGTCAATTTCGACATCGGTTTCAAGGCCGAATAGTTTTTTGCCGGCGGTGTTTATGTCGATAATGTTACACTGGGTGTCGGTGACGAAAATGCAGTCTCTGGAATTTTCAAATATCTGCCGATATTTTGATTCCGAGAGGCGCAGGCGGCTGATTGTCTGTTCCAGTTTAGTTGCCATCTCATTAAAGAGGCGGCCGAATTTCCCCATGTCATCAACAGTGTACACCTTCGCTCTGGCAGAGAGATCTCCCTGCTGAATCTGCTGTGCGGCAGCGGCCAGGGAGACAACCGGCCTTGAGCAGTTCCAGGCAACCAGGACTGCGGCGCCGATACAGAGCACAATCAGAAAGAGGGTGAAGGGGACAAAGGCCTGGATATACTCGTTCATACCGACCAGCAGGTCGGCATTGTCTACAGTGGTCATTAAAATCCAGTAACCCGGTCGGGTAGCTGGGCCTGAAGGTTCAAGGCTGATGCGTCTGAATGCAAACAGGGTCTGGCGATAGGTATCCTCGCTGGTTCTGATTCGAACGTCTTGGGAGTCTGTCTGCAACAGTTTCTTTAGCCCTGGTTCAATGGCGAAAAAATTTTCAGGTCGGTTTACCATGGAACCTATTTGTTTTGCAGGGGTCTTGTGAAAAAGAAAATCACCGTCTCTGTTGAGCAGAAAATATGCTGTTCCCGGGCCTACTTTTTCCTGCTGGCGCTGCAGAATGCCAAGAAAGGTCGTACCCTGAACGTTGAGGACCAGGACACCGCGCTTTCGGTTGTTCTTATCCATAACCGGCGTCGCATATCTGATCACCGGTACAACCGGATGTTCAATTTTCCCCTGTTCTATGTTCAGGTCCATGGGCGAGATATAAACCTGGCCCGGCGAGAGGTTTATTGCCTGCTTAAAGTAATACCGGTTCGATTTATCCTGGAGAAGATGTTGCGGCGTCACCCAGATTTTATCGCCCCGAGTATTGATGCGGATGACCTCAAGGCCGTCGGCGTCGAGAAATCGTATCTGCTGGTAAATTTTGTGGTAGGTGGCCAGGGAGAGGGCGGCCGACTCAAAGGCCTGCAGCCCGTGAAGCCGGTCGGTTTCCGTGTTGCCGTTGAGCATTTTATGAAGACTGGAAAGATTGCGGAGTATGAGCAGGTCCCGCTCAATGCCGTCAAGCACCGACTGGATGTCGGAATCCAGGAGCTGGAGGTCGACAGCAGCCCGCTCTTTTGCCCGGTCAAGTGCAAACTGCTTTTGTTTGTATCGGGCAAAACCGGAACTGACGATGACCACCGAGACGGAGAGCAGGATGAAAATGAAGATGAGTTTTCCTCGCAGACTGGTCAGCATGGGCGGAGTGTACAGTATTTATCTGAAAATAGTCCACAACGATTTATTCTTTCAGACTATTTTCATAGTTGGTTGCGGCTGTTCCATATAAATCAGGCGTCTGCGCATATCCGGTTCAGACTGCCGGTTTATGGGCAGGATCTGGAACAATGGTTGTCGAGCCGTTTGGCCAAAAAAAAAACAGCCCTGCTCAAGAGAACAGGGCTGAAAAGGAGAGAGGAGGAAAGGACAAAAAACGAGTCGGGTCGGCACCATTGAGTTGGTAGGAGGATACACAAGGGGCAAAGTCTACCTGCAGCATGGACACCCACAAACAACCGTAACCTTCCTGAGGCAGGAAGGAAAGATCGCCGATCAATGCGTAAGTTGTCTTTGGGCAGATTTACGCGGTCGGCGGCCCTGGTAACGTTTTCCACGGCTTCCTGCGAAACGGCAGGATCTTTTGCACATTCGACATATGCTGGAGTTGGTTACGGGCAATCCTGATTTGATACAGGTAAAGTAGTGGCTCGTATTCATATTTTTCTCCTCTGTTTACCCTTATAGGTGGAAAAAAGAAAAATGTATATACCGGCTGCGCGGTATTTGTCCGCCGAAAATCAGGTAGATGATTTTTTTTGCAAAGATTGTATGAACCAAACAGGGCCTTCGTAAGCCTTATTTTTTTGACTTATTTTAAGACACCCTGAAGGTTAAACGGGTCAGGAACTCGAATATTGCATATTGTATGCGGACTCCGTCATGGTTTTACGGACTCCGTCCTGAAGTTCCCGGCAAATTTGCGGGGAGATCTGAAAAGAACTTGCTTTTTGGCTGCAGTCAAAGTAACATTTTATGTTTCATTAAAATGTACCCCTTTTTAAAGGAGAATATATCATGGCAAGAATATGTGAAATTTGTGGTAAGGGCCCGGCAACAGGGAATAATGTCAGTCATGCCCATAACAAGAACCGGCGCCGCTGGCTGCCGAACCTGCAGAAGGTTCGAACCGTTACCGACTGTGGAAGTGTTGTTCGTATCAACGCCTGTACGCGTTGCATTCGCTCTGGTGCTGTCGTTAAACCGGCCTGAAGCTTTTTTTTGATCAAGAACGAGTGGGACTTCTATCCACTCGTTCTTTTTTTTGCCCGGAGCTTTCTACAGAAAGAGGGTTGCGGGCGAAAACTGAAGAAAACAGGTAATCCCCAACGGTTACACAAAAAAAATCAGTTCGGTTAAAAAAGAGGATGTCTGGAGGATACCATGAGCAGTGAAGAAGTTCATTTTCTGCCCTATGATGAAGCGGCTCGCATTGTTGCGGCCATTCAGGAAGAGGAAGATATTCATCAACCCGGTCATCGCATTCTGACCGTCTATAATCAGGAGAATAAGGAAATCTGCTGGTTTGATTTTGATGAGGTGCTACGCGACGTCGCTACGAAAGATAAGTCTGAGCAAAAAGAAGCGGTTTCCAAGTATATCATGCACCATATTCCCGACTGGGCGACTGAAATTTAAAAGGGACCGTGTACAAGAAGCGGAACTGTTTAATGTTGGCGCAAGTTCCTTACATGTCTAATCAGACTCTTTTTCGAGTATTCCCTGCGGCATAGGGGGAACCCCTTCATTACCGAGAACAAATCCGCCATCCAGCCGCAGGGTTGCCCCCGTCATAAAGTCGGCCTTCTCGACAAGGAACAGGACGGTCTCTGCGACTTCCTCCGGGGTGCCGGTACGGCGGACCAGGGTGTGATCAAGCACTTGTCGTCTCTGTTTTTCGGACAGGGCCTTCCAGCCCCTGGTGCCTGCTCCATGCCTGGTGTCGATAATCCCGAGCATGATCTCATTGACCCGGATGTTCGGAGCCCCGAGTTTTGCCCAGGTTTTGGTCAGCGTTTCCACTCCTCTGTTTGCGGCCGCGTAGCCGTCGTTAAACAGTAAGCCCGCAATCCCGGCTCGTCCGGTTATGGCTGCAACGGAAGAGAGGTTGATCACGCACGCCTGCGGGCACTGCTTGAGCAGAGGCAGGCAGCCGTTAAAGACCAGCCATTTTGCGTGCAGGGTCGTCTCCATTTCACGCTGCCATTGGTTTCTGTTGATATCCAACTCATAGGAACCGTGGACAATCGGCATGCCGCCCCGCTCTATATTGTTAATCAGAATATCCAGACCGTCGGTTTCCCGTTTGAAGGTTCGGACGAGCTCCTTGACTTCCCCGGCTTTGCGCAGGTCGGCTTTCATGAAGATGTGCCCCATATCCATGGATGAAAACTCATCTATCATTGACTCTACATCCTCGGGCCAGTCATACCAGGGAAGGCACAGGCGGACGCCTTTTCTCGCCAGGATTCGGGCAGTTGCCCTGCCGATACCTCTGGATGCCCCGAGAACCAGTGCTGTTTTTCCATAAATATCCATGATTGCCGCCTGTGTTTATGGTAATCTTTCGTGTTGTATCCAAAAATAGAAATCAAAAACCAGGGGGCGGAAGCCTCCCGGTTCTTTCTTTAAATAGATCCTACAGCTTTTGTACCTATAATAAAGTGTCTCTACAATAAATGTTTTCAGGAATCGCTCAATGCAGAAAAAACGTTTTTTTTCCATAAGTACAGGCAGACGCACACTTTTCTTCCTGCTTTCTGTTGTCCTTTTGCTTGCCGGTTGCGGCCTGAAGCCGCCCG
>CAZPXI010000079.1:0-10025 GCA_964590715.1 uncultured Desulfobulbus sp. | reverse complement strand
GGAACCCCGGTGGAGTTTGTCTCCCTGGGGACGGCAATACACGGAACGGTTACCCTTGGCGGTGACGGGAACATCACCTTTGCTCCGGAGGCGGAGTATTTCGGCGATGATGCCGGGTTTGAATATGTTGTCCGGGACGGGGAAGGAATGGAGGCCACCGGTTTTGTCAATGTACGGGTGGACAATGTCAATGACGTACCGGAAATCATCGGGACCGGCCTGACCACACCGGAAGACCAGGCCATTGTTTTTGATGCCGCCACTGTGCATGAATTTCTCAGGGATGCGGATGGGGATACCCTTGCATTCTCCTCCGTGGAGAATGTAAGCGGCGGGATAATGACCGAGGAAAACGACGTTTACACCTTCACCCCTGATTCCGGATTACCATGGTCCGGCAATGCTTGATTACACGGTGACGGACGGAAACGGCGGCGAGGTCGCAGGCAGGCTGAATATCGACGTGCTCTCCGGTGATGATCAAACCGATTTTGGGGACGACCATCTGGTGACAATGGAAGAAGTCGCGGTTACTACCACGGTGGCCGGCCTGATGGTCAATGATGTGGACGCCGACGGTGGAGTATCCTTTGTCGGCCTTGGTGCGGCAAGCCATGGAACGGTTACCCTTGGTGGTGAGGGGACTATTACCTTTACCCCGGAGGCGGAGTATTTCGGCGATGATGCCGGGTTTGAATATGTTGTCCGGGATGGGGAAGGTACGGAGTCCACCGGTTTTGTCAATGTAGGGGTGGACAATGTCAATGATGTGCCGGAAATTATTGCAACCGGCCTGACCACGCCGGAAGATCAGTCCGTTGTTTTTGATACCAATGGTCTTGCCGGGTTTCTATGGGATGCAGACGGTGACAGTCTTGAATTTACCATTATTTCGAATGTAAGCGGCGGGACAATGACCGAGGAAAACGGCGTTTACACCTTTACTCCGGATCCGGATTACCATGGTCCGGCAATGCTTGATTACACGGTGACGGACGGAAACGGCGGCGAGGTCGCAGGCAGGCTGAATATCGACGTGCTCTCCGGTGATGATCAAACCGATTTTGGGGACGACCATCTGGTGACAATGGAAGAAGTCGCGGTTACTACCACGGTGGCCGACCTGATGATCAATGATACGGACGCTGACGGCGGGTTATCCTTTGTCGGCCTTGATGGGGCAACCCATGGCACGGTCACCCTTGACGGGGAAGGAAATGTTACTTTTAACCCGGACATGGATTATTTCGGTGAGGATGCCGGGTTCGACTACGTTGCGGTGGATGATGAAGGTCATCAGGCAACCGGAAGGGTGGTGGTTGAGGTGGAAAACGTCAACGATTGTCCCGAGGTTCTTCTTGACCGGCTTCATATTCTCGAAGATCGGGAGATCGTTTTTTCCAGTGACGAAATTTCCGCTTTTATCCAGGATCCGGACGGTGATCCTCTCAACTTTACTTCCATCTCCGCAGCCGAGGGCGGTAGTTTCCGAATCGAAAATGGGTTGTACGTCTTTACACCGGATCCCGATTTTTATGGTGAAACAACCTTTGAATACACGGTAAACGACGGCAACGGGAAGGAAGTTTCCGGGCTGATGCTCGTGGATGTTACTCCGGTAAACGATGTACCTGCCGTTCCCGGACTCTCTGCTGCAATGACTGAGGACGGAGAAATCACCTTCAGCGTAGAATCACTTATAGCCGGTGCTGTTGATGCGGAAGATGGTACGGACCTCGTTTTTTCAGGGATTATGGATTCCTCTCATGGTGATGCCTGGGCGGATAGTGACGGTCTGATTCATTTTCTGCCGGATTCGGATTTTTTCGGCACGGCCGCATTCACCTATGGTGTGGCCGACAGTGAAGCCGGGACCGGCGCGGGAACGGTGACCATTGAAGTTGCAGGTGAAAATGATGCACCGGTGGCCATGAATGATGGGAGCATACTTGCCTGGGGCAACAACTCCTATGACAATGTCTACAGCCCTTCCATACTGCTTGCAAATGACTATGATGTGGATGGAAATTCTCTGGTGATTGATTCCCTTTCCAGAGCTGAATACGGCACTGTCGGCCTGGACGTAAACGGCAACATCCATTACCAGGCCCAAAGTGATGACTGGGTTGGGGTAGACTCTTTCACCTACACCATAGCAGATGGCAATGGGGGCCAGGCCGAGGCCGTGGCCCGGGTGGATGTAAAACTGAACACCATGCCTGATGCATATTCCGAAATTCTCTTCAGCCAAGAGGATGTCATTACTCTCATTGACCAGGAGGAACTTCTGGTTAACGATTACGACGTAGACGGCGACACGCTTTTTATCAGCGCGGTAGGCAACGCAGAGCATGGTTCGGTTACCCTGCTTTCAGACGGCAGGATCGGGTTTACCCCGGAGCTGAACTTCAACGACAACTATCCCGGACAGGCAGGTTTTGAGTATACAATCAGCGACGGCATCAGTAACCCGGTGACGGCTGTAGCTTTTATTGACCTGGCGCCGGTCAACGATACACCTGTGCTCCGGGGAGAGAATTTTACCGGGGCGGTAGAGGACAATACCTTTTCCTTTACTCCCGCCCAGCTGCTGGCTAATGATTTTGATGTGGAAACGACCTCGCCCTTTGAAAACGATTCGTTGACGGTTACCGGGGTTTCCGGGGCCTCCCACGGCAGTCTCAGGTACAACTCCGGGACGGGATCGATTGTGTATACCCCGGATGCGAATTTTCATGGTGTTGATACCTTTCTCTATCAGGTGACCGATTCCCACGGGGGATTAAGCGAGGTGGAGTCGGAGATTTCCGTCCGGTCCGTCAATGATAATCCGGTGGCCCAGGAAGACCTTGCTACCGGCGCAGAAGATTCCATCTGGAACAGATACAGCATTGCCGGGCTGCTGGGCAATGATACCGACGTAGACGGTGACGGGCTTTTTCTGGTTGATCCCTATGTCAGCCGTGGCTCGGCCGCCGTCAGGGTATCGAACGGGTATCTCGAGGTTCAACCGGCCTTCAGGGAGAACCGGGTGGATGTGAGTTATACGGTTTCTGATGGTCACGGCGGTTCAGCCGATAGCCGTTTGATCATCGATCGGATCAGCGAGCATAATTTTGCCCCCGAATTTACCGGGTTTTATGAGGTCGTGTGGGAATCCGGCTGGGAGACATGGTTCACGTTTCAGGCGGTAGACCGGAACGGTGACAGCAATTCCTGGGCAGTTGACAACGGCGATATTGCGACCATCAGCGCCGCAGAAGTTCATGGCGGCCGAATATTGACCTCCACAAATAACCAGGACAATTTTTCCTTTAAATTCGAGGGGAATTTTGAGCTGGGTTCGCTGATCCTGACCGCAACGGATTATTCCGGGGCAAGCGGTTCCATTGTTGTTGAAATTTCTAATCTGGCTGGTAACGGTCGACACGTTTACGGTCCGGTGATTCTGGATCTTGACGGTGACGGGGTGGAGCTGCTGGGGATCGAGGAAGGGGTTGCCTTTGACTGGAACCGGGATGGCGATGCGGAAGCAAGTGGCTGGGCGGCGGGAGACGACGGGTTTCTGGTCTACGACTACAATCAAGACGCACAGGTTACCAGAGCGGATGAACTGATGCTCCGGGAGTATCTGCCAGGAGCCGAAACCGACCTTGAAGGGTTACGCGCTTTTGATTCCAACGAGGATGGAATTTTCAGCGGCAATGACACCTCCTGGAATGATTTCGGGGTCTGGCAGGATAGAAACAGTAATGGTCTGACCGATGAGGGGGAATTTCATTCTCTCAATGAGCTGGGGATACGTGATATCGAGCTTGAAAGCAATAGCAATGAACAGGAGATTGCTGGAAACACCGTCTACGGATCTGCCGTCTACCACCGGCAAGACGGTACCACCGGAGAGGTCGGTGATGTGGCCTTGCGCGGAGAAGAAATCGTTTTTACCCGGGTGGGTCCCGGTGGATGTGAGACCGGGATCGAGCCTGGAACCGAAGATGACGTCGGGGATGCCACGCTGGATACTTCACCGACCGGTCTTGCCGAGGCAGGGACACTACATGCAAACGGTGAGGACGGCACCGCAGTCGAGTTGGAATCCGACCAGCCGGATATTTCATCGTCGGATTATACCGAGACGGAACCGTTGCCCGCAGATGGTGAAGAAGGGGTGCCGGCAAAATTTGAAGCTGATCCATCCGATGTCCCTATGACTGCAACTGCTGCGGAAGACCCATTACCGGTATGCGGGGCAGAAAAAGTGATATCGGAACAGGAACCCGAATTATTCATGGACGAGGCGGAAGCCAACCGTCTGGCCCAGCAGTTTCAGTCGGATGCAGCCGCATGTCCGACGGGAGCAGACTTTGAACAGCCTGTGTCCGTCGAGATCTACCATGTGGATGCAGTTGCTGCCGATGACCTCTATCAAGCAGATGATACGTCGGATGAGCTGTTGGCTCTTGCATAGGGCCTTGATGACTACCGGTCTCTTCATCTCTCCTTCCTGAACTTCTTGAGCTTTTCCCCGATTCTTTCAATTACTCGTGAGCTTTCATTTTTTTCTAAGTTTTTTAATTTTTTTAATGGTAACAGCGCCGAATGAGTAAACATAGAGGAATAACAAATAATATCCAAAGCGGACTTTTTTGTGCAGCCCTGGCCGCAAAGCTCCATGGAAACCCGATCAGTATAGAGCAGATCAAACATCATTTCAGCCGTTCAGGCGGTCGTTTAATGCCCATAGAACTGGCAAGAATATTTCAGGAAATCGGTTTTAAGGCTCAACCTGCAGTCAAGAAACTTTCGCAGGTTAAACCAGGTTTTTTCCCGATTGTGGCCGAGTTAAAAGATGGTGATTTTATCTTGCTGGGTACAAAAAATGAGGAAGACGGAAAGATCTTTGTTCAGAGAGCAGGAGAAGCCAGGGGGAGCTGGGCCACCATTGAGCAGTTGAGCCGGGAACTTTCGGGACAAATCCTGTTACTGAAGAAACAGCAGGCTGGACAGGGAGGAGTGGAACCGTTCGGACTCGGCTGGTTTCTGAGATCGGCCCGCAAGTACTGGAACGTTCTTCGGGACTGCCTCCTGGCCTCATTTTTCGTCCAGGTCTTCGGACTGCTCTCTCCTTTGGTTTTTATGGTCGTCATTGATAAGGTTCTCTCCAACAATAGTCTCTCCACTCTGGATGTCCTGGTTTTTGCCCTGATCGTAGTCTCTCTTTTTGAAATACTACTCAATGGACTGCGGACATATCTTATGTCCCACACCGCCAACCGGATTGACCTGATGCTCGGGGTGCAGCTGTTCAAACATCTGATGAGTCTGCCGCTCAGTTATTTTGAATCAAGACAGGTGGGTGATACCATTGCCAGGATGAAGGAACTGGAAAATGTTCGCCGTTTTATTACCGGTTCCGGTCTCATGCTCTTTCTCGATATCTTCTTCCTGGTGGTCTTTCTTTTTGTCATGT
Source organism: uncultured Desulfobulbus sp. (assembly GCA_964590715.1). Taxonomy (GTDB): domain Bacteria; phylum Desulfobacterota; class Desulfobulbia; order Desulfobulbales; family Desulfobulbaceae; genus DRLX01. The sequence continues at coordinate 4,555 of CAZPXI010000079.1, read as the reverse complement.
TTCTCTTCAGCCCTTTTCTCAGTCTTCTGGTGGTTGTCACCCTGCCTTTTCTCTTCGGGGCCTCTTTTTTTCTTACTCCGGTACTGCGTCATAAACTCGAAGACCGCTATACGGCAGGCTCCGGCAAACAGTCATTTCTGGTGGAAACGCTCGCCGGAATGGAGACCATCAAGGCCAACGCCGCCGAACCAAGGATCATCGAGAAGTGGGAGGAGCGGCTGAGCGAATATGTCAAAATTGGTTTTTCCAGCGGCCACCTCTCCAACTTGATCAGTCAGGTTACCGGGACCATAAGCAAGATCCTTTCGGTCCTGCTCCTCTGGTTCGGGGCCAGGGAAGTCCTGCATGGAAATCTGACCGTCGGCCAGTTCATAGCCTTTAACATGCTTTCATCCAGGGTCATTGCTCCGATCATGCGTCTTTCCAGAATCTGGGAGGAGCTCCAACAGGTCAATGTTTCCGTGGCCCGGATCGGAGATATTTTTACCGCTCCGTCCGAGCCCGGTTTTGATCCGACCAAGGTGAGTCTGCCGCCGATCAGGGGTGATGTTTCCTTTGAGCGGGTCTCCTTCAGATTCAAACCGGAAGGAAAAGAAATTCTGCACGATATCTCCTTTTCCGTAAAGGCCGGTGAGGTGATAGGGATTGTCGGCAGTACCGGATCGGGTAAAACCACCCTGATCAAGCTGCTGCAGCGTCTGTATGTCCCTGAGCAGGGAAGGATCCTGATTGATGGTATCGATCTTTCCATGGTCGACAGCTCCTGGCTCAGACGGCAGATCGGGGTAGTGATCCAGGATGGGGTGTTGTTCAACAACTCCATTCGGGACAATATCACTTTAAATTTGCCGGATCTTGCCATGGAAGATGTTATGGCGGCCGCAAAACTGGCCGGAGCACATGATTTCATTCTCGAGCTTCCCGAAGGGTACGACACTCAGGTGGGTGAAAGGGGCTGTCGACTCTCCACCGGGCAACGTCAGCGGCTGGCCATTGCCCGGGCCTTGGCTGCTGATCCAAGAATGTTGATTTTGGATGAGGCCACCAGCGGGCTTGATTACGAATCAGAACAGCAGGTACAGAAAAATATGAAGAAAATGTGTGACGGCCGCACGGTTTTTATTATTGCCCATCGGTTGTCCACCGTCCGTCACGCCGATCGTATCATCACCCTTGAACACGGCAGAATTGTGGAAAATGATTCTCCTGCCGCCCTGCTTAAGGCCGGCGGCAGATTTGCCGTGCTTAACAGTATACATCAAGGAAGTTATGCCTGATTTTTTTAAAAAATACAGAGAACAAAATGTCATCCGTCGCGAATTCGAATTTATGCCGGCCACCATCGAGGTTCTTGCCCGCCCCCCTGCCCCTTTCTCCAGGGTCATGGTGTTTTTTCTCATTGCCTTGACCATATTTGCCATTGGCTGGGCCTGCATTGCCAGAATTGATATCGTTGCCGGAGGGACCGGAGTGGTTGTCCCCAAGGGAAGAGTGAAGGTGGTCCAGCCTCTTGAGTCGGGTATTGTTACCGAAATTTTTGTTCAGGATGGACAAATGGTCAGGAAGGGAGAACTGCTGGTGCGGATGGACAGAACCGCAAGCACTGCGGATCTCAACAGTCTGCAACGGGAGTTGAGTATAACCCGGCTTTCGGCCTCTCGTCTCAGCGCTCTGCTGGCAGGTGATGCCTCTTTGTTTTCTCCCTCGGCAGATGATGCAACTGAAGTGATTACACTCCACCGGCGCCTGCTGAGGCAGTCTTTCCTGGCACAACGGGAAAAAACGGCTGCTATGGAACTGGATATCCATCGAGCGGAGGCGGAGTTGATCTCAGTCCAAGCCAAAGTCGACTGGCTGGAAAAATCGCTGCCCCTGGCGGAAAAGCTCTATGCCAAAAAAAAGGCCATGACGGAGAAAAAGATGATGGCGAGCGGCAAGTATCTGCAGGCACGCATGGAAATCAATGAGGCTCGGCAGAATCTGGAGCTGGAAAGAAATCGTATGAAAGAGCTGGAGCTCAGACTTTCCCGGGTACAAGAGGAAGAACAGCTGGCGGAAAGTGAATATCGCCGGAACCTGCTCAAGGAACTGACCGAGGTCCGAAAAAGACAGGAGGATCTGGTGCAGCAGGTGGCCAAGGCCAGAAACAGGCAGTTGAATCTGGAATTACGATCGCCGGTTGACGGTATCGTCCAGCAACTTGCCATAAATACGGTCGGCGGGGTCGTTACCGCAGCCCAGCCGTTGATGACCATTGTTCCCGTGGATTCCGGGCTGGAGATAGAAGCCGGGATATTGAATAAAGATATTGGCTTTGTTCATAAGGATCAGCAGGTTTCGGTGAAGGTGGCGGCCTATCCTTTTACCCGTCATGGTGACCTCAAGGGCAGGGTTGAATGGGTTGGACGGGATGCGGTGATGGACAAAAGGATGGGACCGATTTATCCGATACGAATCTCTGTTGATAGTTATCGATTGCCCAATACGGTCAATGATCAACGGGGAAAACTTTTACCTGGAATGACCGTGACAACCGACATCAAGGTTGGGAAGAGAAGGGTCATTCATTATTTTCTCGGACCGATTCTGCGTTATAAAGATAAAAGTTTACGGGAGTTATAGAAATGAGTGGAAAGGAAGAATCCGACAGAAATGCAAACCCAGAAGCTGAGGCCGAAGAGACCCTCAATGGTGAAATCCATCAACAGTCACTCAAAATACTCAAGTGTCTGCCCGCCCTGGGGCCGGTGCTGCTGTTATATATGCAGTCGTCACACCGTCGGTACCAGTTTGTTGCCGACCTGGAATGGCTGCTCATGCCTCCCCTGATCGCAGGGCAGTGCAAGCTCTATATGAAAAAAGAGTATCCGATTTCCTTTATCAGCTGGGCTTTTTTGAACCGGGAGGCGGAGAAAAAGTTATTGCAAAACGGCGGCAAGCTGCGGCCGGATGACTGGAATTGCGGTGATCGACTCTGGGTTATAGATATTGTCGCGCCCTTTAAGGGTGTGAAGAACATGCTTCTGGATCTCCAGGTTAATGAGTTCCCCGGCCGGGTTATCTCTCTGGCTGCGCCCGATCCCAAGACCGGAGGGATTACAGTTCGTAAATTGCAGCCATTAAATGACAAGGATCAGCCGGATGAAGCAAGCCGATAAGATGTTGAGGAAGATTGTATCGGTCGGTCTTGTTGTTCTTGGATGGTCGGGTTTTCTTGTTCCACAGGCCTTGGGGCTGGATCTTGCCACGGCCCTGGCCCTGGCAAAACAAAATGATGCCGTTTTTAGAGCAGAGACCATGGAGGCTCGAGCAAAGGATGCCGATGGCTGGTCCTCGGTGGCCGCTCTTGGGCCGACACTCAGTGTTTCGGATAAGGCGATGCGCAGCAGGGCTGATTATTTTCCCGACGAATCATCCGGACAGGAGGACAGGCACCTTACATTCAGTGATAACGAAGCAACCGTCTCTCTGGAGCAGCCCTTGCTTGACATGAAGAGAATTTACACCGCCAGACGAGGTGTAAATACAATGGATATTGCAGCCCTGGAGCAGATAAAGGCCCATGAAGAACTTGTGGTCAGGGTGATTGAGCGCTATTTTTCTCTGCTCTCGGTCCGGGACGAAGTGAGCCTGGCAAACTCGAAACTGCAGCTTCTGGCCCGTCAGTTGCAAACTGCCCGGGCCGGCCATGATCTGGGTTTGGGAGAACAGTCGGACTTGTATGACATTCAGGCCCGTTACGAGACGACCAGGGCTACTCTGGCTCTGCTGCATGCCAAGTTGACTGATGCTCGGGAAGCTCTTGCCGAACTTCTTGGTGTTCCGATGGATGGTGAGTTGGAGGGAGTTGATGTTGAGAGAATTTTTTCAGTGCCGGACAATGAAATTAGTTACTGGCTTACCCAGGCTGAACAACACAACAATATCTGTCGGATAAGCAGGCTTCAGGCAGAGGCTGCCCGACTGGACGGCAAGGTTGTTGTCAGTCGTTTTCTGCCGTCGGTCAGTTTTTTTGTGGAGTATGAACGAACCAGTCCTGAAAATGATCTGGTCGGGTATGGATGGAATCGGGAGCGGACCGACTATGGTTTGAAACTGCAGATGGAGCTTCTGAGCGGGGGGCGTGATGTTGCCGATGTGGTTGCCCGTAAGCGGCGTTACAAAGCTGCACGGCAACGGGTCATTGCCACCCGTCGATCCGTCATCCGGCAGACGAAGTCGATCTGGAACAGGCTGCAGGAGATACTGGAATCGATAGAGTTCTATGAAAAGGCGGTTACCGCCAACAAAAGATCGTTGCAGATTAAAGAGGCCGGCTACCAGGAAGGATTGCAAACCATGCTGGATGTCCTCAATGTGCAGAAGGATTATTTCATTGCCTGTAATAAGTATCAAACAGCCCGATATGACTATGTGATAGCCTTGGCAAAGTTCAAAAAACTGGTTGGAGGCCTTGCCGATATTGAGGAAGCTCTCAAGGACGGGTAAGACCTGCAACCGTATTATCCGGAGACCTTTTAACCTGATCTCTGCAAGTAACCGGCATAGCCCGAAT
>CAZPXI010000078.1:0-10089 GCA_964590715.1 uncultured Desulfobulbus sp. | reverse complement strand
AAAAAGTAGGTAACGATCATTGTACTCATGCCTTTATAGACTGGTTTAAACGAAACATTGAGGTTAGTTCGTATGCCTAATGATGTAGAAAAGAGACCGGGCAGCATCCCAAAACAATTGTCACCAAGTCAGGTGAGTTCATATATTAGTTTCGATGGAAATGCTGAAAGGAATAAAAAAGATAGTTCACAAGGTCAGTTACAAAGTGAAGGTGTGGCTGCATTATGGATGCTTCTCAAGAAAAAGCGACATGCATATTTAGGTGACGAAGTTGGTATGGGAAAAACAAGGCAAGCAATGGGAATAATTGCCACCCAATTTCTAAGCAACCCCGATTCCCATGTAGTTATAGTCTGTCCGGGGAAACCCCTTCAAGAGCAATGGGTTAAAGAGTGGGAAACATTTATTACGACTTGCTACACTCCCATTGATAATCTTCTGAAAAATTCTTTTACTCACCAACCTGTTTATTCTCTGGATCTACATGAACGTTTACGAGATTTTTCTCATTCATTATTGCTCAATGAATCACGAATCCATTTGTTGAGATATTCATCTTTTAGTAGACCAATTTGGTTTGGTAGAGAGAAAAATAAGAAAGAGACACCCGAGGATATCTTTAAAGTTTATAATAAATGTCTTCGGGAAATTGGCCTGCCTGAACCTTCTGATAAAGAAAAAAATATTTTAAAAAAGTATCTCGAGAAACCTCAGGAAGACTGGCGTAAGGATATGACTCGTAAACTTAATCGTGCTTATGCAAAACGGATTGGTTTACTGTTGAATGGACGTGATATTGACCTTGTAATATTCGATGAGGCTCAATATCTTCGACACACTGGTAATCAACAGAATCGCAATATTGCCAATGTTTTTCGTGGGAATGTTAAAAAATGGTTGTTTCTAAGCGCAACACCGTTGCATACAGGGAAAAATGATATTTGTAGTCTTGATGTCTATTTATGTAACCGAGAGAATTTATGCAACCGAGAGAAGGTAATTTTTGATGAAGGTTCGTGTTTGGATTGTGGTAATGATTATTGCACAAAATTTACATACAGAATGAGAGGTAAATCAACAAATCAAACGGATGTTGTTGAGCTATTGAAGGAAATACTTGTTCGAAGGCCAAGAATTTACGTAGATAATGATGATGCAAAATACCAAAAAGTTGATTATCGCCAGTACAGCAAGGATAAAATATCTTCATTTACAGATCCGTTCACCTCTTTAACCATGGCTCTTGTCCAGAAGCGACTAGTTGTTGTTTTGGAAGGACAGAATAATAGCTTCCGTCAGGGGGAGTGTTCTTCTTTTGAGTCATTATCCTCTTCTGTTCTTCGGAAGTATGGTGATCGGGATGGTTATAAACGAGTTGAACCAGAGTTTGAAGGTGGTGGGCATAAGGGAACCTCACAAGAGAACGATGATTCACCTGATCGTGATGCCATAAATAAGTTGAATTTGAGTTTTCATCGCGCAATGAAGACTTGTTTTCGTCAGCAAGGGCTAAAGGATAATATGCCCCATGCCAAGTTAATTTATACCGCAAATAGAGTTTTTTCAGAATGTCTTCATAATGGTAAAAATACAAAAAAACTTATCTTTACCCGTCGTCTGGATACAGTAGATGAGTTGATCTCACTTCTGCTTACACGTTTTCAAGATGATGTTGATTCTCGCTTGAACTTTTGGTTAACATATTTGAACTCGGAGGATGTTAACCTTCGAGAAAAAATATGGGCGAAAAATACTTTTTGGAAGCATCAGCCTGAAAAGGAAGAAAATAAAAATTCTACATCAGACGATGACATTCAACCAGAGAAGGATGACGAGAGTTATATTCAAGGGCGTGCTGCCGGTCTTCCATATTTTCAGGCCATAAAGAAGCCTGATAAAGGTGAAAGTGGTCAGGGGATATTATTTTATTTCCGAAATCGTTTGTTACGTGCTGCCACAAAGAAGGATCTGCAAAGTAATCCGATGAAAGGATTCCTTCTCTTTTCTCCTGAGAATGTCTTCTTGGCAGAGAATACGCAGTTGAATAATTATTGGGAAAAATTTGTCGGGTTACTTTTTGATACGGATGCTCCAGACTGGTGTTTATTTAAACCGAAGAAATCCCCTGAAGAGAAGTGGAAGATTGCAACATTGCAAAGATGCATCATGCAATCATTTAGACAAACTGATTTTTTATTAGACCTTTATGTGTTGAATAGATTTTTTAGGGCTGAAAAACCACTCGCAAAGAATTTATCCCTCCCTGAAAAATTAATTTGGTTTTTAGGGGAAAATCGTAAGCATATATTTCACACAGACTTAGAAAAGTATATCCAGAATTGGAAAGAAAAATTGCGCCGTTGGTTTGTTCATTTTGATTTAATTGTCGATAAGTGTTTACGTGGTGAAAATACTCACTCGTGGCACGATATATATAATAAAGTTGATAGCACTTTTGCACGAATGTCTCCAGCTTTTGGTCGTTCTGGTCGTTTACGCGACAATAATGCTGTCTCGCAGTTTAAATTTCCTACTCATCCCAATGTGTTAGTTTGTACTGATGTTCTTAAAGAAGGTGTTGATATGCATTTGTTTTGTGATGAAGTTGTTCATTATGGGGTGGCATGGACATCAGGTGATTTAGAACAGAGAATTGGCAGGGTTGATCGTTTTGGGAGTTTGTTTGGCCGTAAAATTAATAGATTTTCTCGAAATTCTATGGATGATTTTTATCCAAGACTAAAAGTTAGCTTTCCATTTCTAGAAGGGACTTTGGACAAGATTCAAGTTGATCGAGTATTCAGAGAAAAGATGAGAAGTGATTACAGGTTGGATCTAGGAAAAAACGAGGATGAACTTGGTATGATCTCAATTGATGATTCCACAGGTAGTTCTCAAGTCACTACGTCAATGTCTATCCAAGAAGGGGGCACTAAAAATTTTGAGTTTTACCCCGCTGGAGTCCCCAAGGGATTGGTTCGTAAACAGAAGCCATTGTCTAATGATGATCTCCGTGATTCTCAGCTTGGAGAATTCAAGAAAAACCTAGAAACTCATTTCCCTGAGTGTAGGGTTACTTACTTACCATTATTTGATATATTTGTGGTACGCGAACCTGTTGATTGTATTAAAAACGAGGGTTTTTTTAGGCTATCTAACGAGAAGACAAAACAGAAATTTCATGAAGAAATAACCTTAGAATACCTTGTATGTAATGGTTTATCTCTAGTGTCAATTTCTAATGATCACAATCTGAGAGGAAAACCTCGTAGTGGGCAGCATTTTGCTATTGTCAAAGGGTTCAATTTCAATATTAAGTGGAACACCCTTGTGAGAGAAATTGAACTTCATGATCCATTTAATTCAGAATCCGTTAATCGACATCAAACTGTTTTGCTTGAAAGATTAGGTTCTTTCTGGTTTTTGCGGACACCGATTTTTCGTGTCGAAGAAGATATATATGAAGGAGGAAGTTTCAGTTGGAAAAATTGGATTGCTAAAGAAAATACGCTTCGGAAGTGGGGATATTTGATAAAAGATTGTGAGATAATTTGGTTTGTAGTTTTTGTGGAGAATGCTGAAAATCTTACTAACTCTAACTGGTTAATGAGAATTGCAGAACGGGTTGGCAGAACCGGAGATCGCATACAACATCTCTATTCTGCTGCTGACGATCCAGAGTGGAATTATAAGTCCAGTCTATCTTTTTTAGATATCTCAGACATAGATGCAACCGGTCGAAAAGTATTACAACATGGTTCTGGTGCTGTGATGAAAGTTAAGCAGAAAGATATGGTTCAATATGGAAACCTTGTAGCTAATTTACAGGATTGGTTTGTGGCTACCTTTACGAAGGTAGCAAGCTCATTATATGAAAGTAAAGAGGAAGCTCAAGAGATGTTAGATCTAGCACCTGTTGTAATGCTTCCCGGCGGTATATTTCATCTCAAAACGGAAGGTGCCGGACGTTTCAGACTCCAAGCTTTTTTGCAACTAAGGCAAGAAAATAGTGCCGATGCAAATATTGTTTTCCCCGTTCCACGTATTATATGGGAACTGGGGGCAAGTCCCAATTTGATAGGGAAGAAGCCGGTAATTGATATGTCTGACTGGAGTTGTTTACCACATAACAGCATTGAGTTATGGGAGAAGATTAGCCATCAACGGGACAGAGAACAGTTTTCCATGTATGCCTACAAAGGGGATATTTATCGTTATTTGACCTTTTACATGTCCCCCACATCTTTTGATAGTTTTGAACGTAATATATTGTTCGCTTGGCAATCTGTCTTGAGCAAGATCCAAGGCAAAAACTTTATGAAAGAGGAGTCACGGAAGCTGTTTGCAGAGGTATTTTTAATGTGAGGAACTGTTCGGTTAAAATTATAGGGATGAAATCTAGCCAACCCACAGGGTAAACCAGCCAGTTTTCATTTAATTTATGCGGTTGCCTTGTGAAGTTCAAGTGTTTCGATGTCATACAGAGCCATACATGCTGACCACTTGAGTAATATTTTTTCTTATCTCCTCCCGTAATTCTTCCGGCCCCAACACCTCAGCCTCAGGCCCATACCCCAGCACCCAGCGTTTAATCTCATGCCAGCCCGAGGTAGCCATTTTGAGTATAATCGAACTATCTTCCTGGTCGATAATTTCCTGATTGACCGCCCAAGTACGTTCACTGATGATTTGTACAGAAGAACAACTGCCCAGACCCTGGACGATACATTGATGGCCGTATTTGTGATGTTTTCGCTCAACGATCTCCCTGCTCTCCTTTGATCAACAGAGATTCTCGGATCCACACAACCTTATGACCGTTTGCGGTATGGACAGCATACTACCTGACACGTTCATTCGCGAAATTTTAGACGGTGCTTTTGCAACCCGGCAGAACGAGTATGCAATGCCTGAATGATAAAAAGCTGAGCTTTGCAGGAAGAGAAATTATTTGATCGCAAGGAGTATTCCAAAACATGTCAGCATAACTCCGGAAAATTTTTCAATCCGAAACAGCCACCTGCCAAGCATGTTTTTGATCCTGCGGTGACCGATCAACAGGGCAACGCTCATGTCCCAGACCAGGACAATCCCGAACATCCAGCATCCGTACAAAGAGCGTACGGTCAGGTTTGTCCGGGGGGAGACCATCACTGTAAACAGGGAAAGATAAAAGATAGCATTCTTGGGGTTGAGTATGCCGGACATGAATCCTATCATAAACTGCTTTTTTTCGTTCTGTACATGCAGTATTCCAACCGGTTCTCCCGAATCCAGGGTGCGCATGGGTGCACGCAGCAGTAGAATTCCAATGTAGGCAAGATACGCGCTGCCCGCGTATTGCAGAAACAGCATGAGAGTCGGCATTTGTTTTACAGCCTCAAGTCCGGTAACGGCAAAAAGAATATACACTCCATTGGCAACTGCGATGCCTGTACAGACGGCAAAGGCGTAACGGAGTTTCAGGCGCAAGGCAGTCTGCATGATAAGAAAAAAATCCGGGCCGGGGCTGAGCAATGCCATAAAATGAGCAGAGGCGATAAATAAAAATTCCATGTGATCCTTTCCTGTTTGTGTGAAGAAACGAAAGAATACCTTCGCTGTTTGTTTTTCCTGGCTTTGCAACCGGGTGCCGTTATGGAATAATCAGTTTGTTTTCCAGCTGAATCGGCAGCGATTTATTCTTCCTTTAAACAAGTACGGAAAAGCACTATAGAGCCGGTGGGAAGAGAAAGATTGTATAAAATTGAGGAAAAACGAGAGAGGAAACCGGAGATGTGATCAGGTAAAATTTACCTGGTATTCTTTTGGTGTTACCGTGGTCATTGCCTTGAAGTGACGGTGAAAATGACTCTGGTCGAAAAATCCGCACTCCAGGGCAACAGTGGCTGGATCAAGGCCCGTCCGCAGCAATTTTTTTGCAAGATCTATACGACGGTTGAGACGAAAGGCATGGGGCGTGATTCCTGTCCCGGCCTTGAATTTGCGGAGAAGGGTATAGGGATTAATCCGGTGTGTTGCCGCAATCTGCTCCAGAGTGAGGGGACGCGCCAGATCGCTGCCGAGTTGCTGTTTCAGGCGTTCAATCTGCAGCGGCGGACCGGAAAGGGGAACATCCGGTTCACAGGTGCGAAGAAAAATGGTGCGTACCAGTTCCGCCAGTCGTGCCTCATTGTCGGGTATTTTATGATGTTCCACCAACAGTGCCATGATGTCAATGTATTGGTGGTAGATCCATTCATTCTCGAGTGCTATCTCCTTTGTCGGGATGAAGTCCTGATTCTGCCACATTGATGCCTGTACCCGGCGGCACCAGCTCACGTCAAGATACAACATATAGTAGTTTCGCTTTTTCCGGCCGACAGGATTACAGGAATGCAGCATGTCCGGGTTGATCAGGGCAAGTGTTCCCGGTCCAAGCCGAGCCTCTTGTCCTGCAACCTGATACATCACTTCGCCGTAATCAACAGCACCGATACTGAAGGTTCGATGCATGTGGAGTTTGTACTGTCGTCCGCTGTTGGTTGACCGTCGCCCTTCGGCAAAGGTCGGAGCGGAAAGCCTGAAAAATCGTTCGCTGTTCATCATGATTCAAGACTAATTCCAGGCACTGCAAATCGACTGGAGCAGGGTGCGGACACGGGGATCATCCCGTCGGCTTCGGAGCGTGACAAAAGAAAGCGGCAGGTTGTAGCTTTCTCGTTCCCAGACAACAACATCTCCTTTTTTTTCCGCCTTTCTTGCATCGTCCTCCAGCATGAAGTTGAGGCCGACACCTGCCTTTATCAGTGCGGTGATTGCCGATTCCTGGTCTGCGCTCATAACAATTTCGGGTGCCAGGCCCAGGTTGTGAAATTCTTTTTTCAGTATTTGGCAATACGGGCATTCCAAAGGGTTGCCGATCCAGGGCAGGGCGGCAATGTCGGATTTGTCACCGTTGCTGATTTGGTCTTTCAGGGCAACCGGTCCCACCACCCGCAGCTGCATGGTGGCAAGATGGAGCAGGGAGAATTGTGTTTCCATACAGTCGCCGTAAATAAACCCGCCGTCAAGTTCGTGGCTGGCAAGCAGTTTCAGGATATTTCCGGACATTGTCTGGCTTAATTTGATGCCGAACTCCGGTGCCGCTTCTTGAATATTTTCACAGATTGTGTTGATGCGGAGCAGTCCTGGGTCGGTATTCAGACCGACTCTGATATCCCTGGTCGATGTTGTTTTCCGCTCGTTCTTCTCCGGCATGGATTGACTCGCGAGCTCAAGGACAAGGCTGCCAAGTTTCCTGATGCCCTGTTCCAGCTCCCTGGTAAAAGGAAAACCACAGCTTATCCGGATATAATTACTGTACTGGTCCGTACCGGAGCAGAGCGCTCCGGGAAAAATAGAAATATTTTCTTTTCCGGCCCGGCTCCAGAGCTTGAGGCTGTCGATTCCCGGCGGCAGTTCCACCCAGAGTGTATATCCTCCCTTTGGAGTAGAGATCCTGGTTTCCGGTGGGAAAAAGCGCTTGATGGCAAGAGCAGTATCTGTTGTCTGTTTTTTTAAGGCATTGCGCATTTTCCGTAAATGCCTGTCATAGGCGCCGGTAGCAAGAAAGTCGGCAATGATCAGCTGGTTGAGTTGTGACGAGGCAATGGAACTGTTGAATTTGAGCCGTTTCACCTTTTCCCGAAAGATTCCCGGCAGCACCCAGCCCACCCGCAGATCAGGCACCAGGGTTTTGGAAAACGATGAGCAGTACAGGACCATTCCCCTGCGGTCATAGGATTTCAGCGGTGTGGGCCGCATATCACCAAAGTAGAGGTCGCCGTAGATATCATCTTCAATGATCGGTACCCCCTGGTCATTCATGATCTCCACAAGATTTTTTTTATTCTCATCATTCATTAAACAGCCCAATGGGTTGTGGAAGTTGGGATTGAAAAGAGCAGCCCGCACATCGTGTTCATTCAGAACGGTCTGGATCCTGTCCGGATCAATGCCATTGCGGGAATCCACCGGGACTTCCAGAATCCGCATATTCAGATCCTCGATCAACTGCAGGTAGCAGAGAAAGGTCGGTGACTCAACCAGGATGATATCCCCCGGCCTGGCAACTGTTCGCAAACAGAGGTCTATGGCCTGCATGCAGCCGCCGGTGATGATGATTTCTTCTTCAATGTCGTGCAGGGAATCATCAACGCTGCGTTTTGCTATCTGCCTCTGCAGTTCCGGTTCACCGGTAGGATGGCCATAGCCGAGGCGTATGCCGTTCTGATATTGCGAGGAGACGGTACGGATACTGGCGGCAAGCTGTTTGTGCGGGAGAAGTTCGGCTGAAGGAATGGCGGCACCAAACGGCAGGAGTTTTGAATTGCTGATGGTCTGCTGGTGCATGGAGGCAAGCGCGTTAATGGCGACTTTATGCGGTTTGACCGGACTGTTGCCCCTGGATGGTGTCGGCAGGATATCATGTAACAGCGGTCTTGCGTAAAAGCCCGATTTCTCCCGAACCTCAACCATGCCGCGATTTTCCAGCTCAATATAGGCCTGGTAAACGGTGGAAATGGAGCGCCCTGTACTTGCGTGCAGTTTTCTTAAAGACGGAAGTTTCTCTCCCGCCCGGTATCTGCCGGAGACAATATCCTTTTCCAGTTTATTGGCCAGCTTAATGTAGTGATAATCCATTGCCATGTTCCTGCTTGCTCTGCTCTGTTATGGTTGTTTTTTTGATATTCTGCATCTGTTCCTAATTAACAGTTTTGTTATTTTAGGGCAAAGGGAAAGGATCGGAAACAGAAGAAAAGATGCAACATGTTGGGACCATGATAAAATTAATGATCAGTCTCTGTGTCAGGCTTGTGACTCCTGTTGATACCAGTACGGAAGAGGATGGATGCGAAAAGATCGTTATGCATGACAGATTTTCTACGGGTCGCCTGGCAGGGGTGTGTAAAGTCATCTTCTGCTGGGCGCTGGCCGTCTGTATCAGTCTGCTCATCTCAAGGCTCCACTGATGCTCTCATCTGTTTCTATTTTAAAAACAGGTACAGAAGAGGAATTACCATGGATTCATTCTGCGATTGTGAGACAGCGCGGGTACAACCTGTAACTGTCGATGTTGTGGCGGAAAGACAAAAACAATACCAGGCAGATGCTCTTCGGCTACTTGCCGGGTTGGTAACAGGGGCGGCGGAGTGCAAGAAGCTCCAGGTTCGATGTGGAGGCACTCCCTGTCTGCATCCAGATATTGCCGCCATTGAAGAAGGGGAGATAACCGGTTTCAGGAATGCACCGGATTTTGACTTTATTTTTTTTACCTTTGCCAACGGACAACAGCCTGGCACGGATATGGTGAAGCTCTTTCAATATTGCAGGATGCTGCTTAAGCCTGGAGGGCTGCTGGCATTGCTGCTGCCCGAGAATAAGAAACGTCCCTGGTATTATTTGTATCCTGCATTCATGCCGATAATCGGTACCAGGAGCGGGAAAAGTTTTCTGGTCGCTCTCCTGCAGAGCTCTGGACTGGTCGAGGTACATCAGAAAAATATCACAAGGTACGGTGTGATTGTCACCGGTAACCGCCCGTATTCCCATAGAAGGCGATGAGAACACAGGAAGGTTCGTATCAATACCCTGGCACCTCACCTCCACCAGTTGGCAACAAGGCTTCATCAGCAAAATATCCGTCAAAAAAACACAAAATTAACTCCCCGTGAGCGCGAAGTATTACTTTGGGTAATGGAAGGCAAAACAAACTGGGAGATATCGGTGATTTTAGGGATCGGTCAGGAAAGTATAAAGGGGCACGTTGCTCATATTCTGCACAAACTCGATGCGAGTAACCGTGCCCATGCGGTTGCCATTGCATTGCAGAATGATCTACTATCCGAAAATACCTGCTCGCAGTAACAAGGGGGGATATATTCATAGTTTGTTGTAGCTGCGGCCTGAAAACTCGGGGTCTTCATTTCGTTCCGTTAACCTGATCCAGCCATGCTGGTTTATCCAACCAGATTCTCAGCATCCGGTTACCACCACGTTGAAACTCATAGTCAACGGTCTTCACTTCATACCGAAGACCGGATGCGGCAAGCCATTTGTACACTTTTT
>CAZPXI010000077.1:0-10187 GCA_964590715.1 uncultured Desulfobulbus sp. | reverse complement strand
CCGAGGTGGCACCGGCCTCAACCGACATGTTGCACAGGGTCATGCGGGAGGACATGTCCATGGACTCAATCACCGACCCGCTGAACTCCATGATTAGATCGGTGGCCCCGTTGACCGTCAGCTGCTTTATAATATTGAGGATGATATCTTTGGCCGTTACTCCCAGCGGCAACTCACCGGTTACTTCAACCTTCATGGACTTGGGAGCACGAAAGGCACAGACCCCTTTTAAAATACCGACTTCAAGGTCCGTTGTCCCGATCCCGGCGGCAAAGGCTCCGAAGGCGCCATGGGTACAGGTATGGGAATCACCCATGATAACGGTGTAGCCGGGGCGGATAAAGCCTTTTTCCGGAAACAGGGCATGGCAGACCCCATTTCTGCCGATATCAAAAAAATCTTTGATTTTATGGCGGCGGGCCCAGTCACGCATGATTTTTGCCTGGGTGGCGGTCTTGGAATCTTTGGGTGGTGTAACGTGGTCGATGACCGCTTTTATCTTGCTTGGGTCGAATACGCGATCCATCCCCTTGTCCATCAGGTCGACAATGGCAATGGGGGTGGTGATCTCGTGACACATGACCACGTCTATATCGAGCACCATGTTGTCCGGTGTCGGGGTGTCGCGAAGGTGGGCCGCGAAAATTTTTTCAGCAATGGTTTGTCCCATGACAACCTCCAGTTCTCTCTTTAGAAATAGTCAGGCAATATGTCTTGCAGTGTTTTTGCGCTGAACCTGTACATATTCTGATTGGAATGCAATATTTACACAGATGCCGGGGGTACGTCAATTTTTTTTACCCGGATCCGGATTGAACGTTCTGAAATAAAAAAAAGTATTTTTGATTATGTAGGTTTTCGATTATGTTCTATTATAACAATATTCAACCCTCTACTTTCCACTTTGTGGTATCGACTGTGAAATTTTTCTTTCTGACCATAGCCTGCTGTCTGCTGTTTCTTCCATCAAAGGCCCTGTGCGCCCACGGCGTGTCCATTGACGGCAGCTTGAAATACCCCGCCGACTTTACACGGTTTGATTATACCTCACCAAAGGCCGTCAAGGGAGGAGAACTCGTTCTCCATGATCTCGGCAGCTTTGACAAGATGAACCCGTTCACCTTGAAGGGAACGCCTCCGTTCGGGCTGGAAACGTTTGTTTTTGAAACCCTGGCCGTTCCGAGTCTTGATGAGCCTTTTGCCGAATACGGCCTGATTGCAAAGGATATCGTGCTTGCACCGGACAGAAAATCGGTTACCTACACGTTAAACGATCAGGCCCGGTTTTCAGACGGCACCCCGATTACGGTCGAAGATGTCGCCTACTCGCTTGCCACTTTGAAAAGCGATCAGGCCCATCCGTTTTATCAGATTTATCTCCAGGATATAACCGGCTCTGAAATTCTTGATAAGCAGAGGATACGATTTAATTTTGCAAAACCCAACCGGGAACTGCACATGATCGCCTCACAGCTGCCGGTGCTGAATAAGGCCTTTTATGAAAAAACGGGTTTTAATCCTTCCTCGGAAAAAAAATCAATGCGAGTTCCTGTCGGTTCCGGGCCCTATGTGATCTCTGCGGTAAACCCCGGCAAGTCGATCACCTATACCAGAAATCCCGACTACTGGGCCAAGAACCATCCGACCAGGAAGTTCATGTTTAATTTCGACAAGATCACCATCAAATATTTTAAAGATCAGATCGTCGGTGTTGAAGCCTTCAAGGCCGGTGAGTTTGACTTCATGAACGTCAATATCGCCAAGCAGTGGCAGCGGGATTTAACCGGTCGTCGTTTTGACAGCGGCCAACTGATAAAGAAAAAATTTCCTCATAAAAACGATGCCGGAATGCAGGGGTTTGTCTTCAATACCCGCCGGGAAATTTTTTCCGATCCACAGGTGCGCAGGGCCATCGGGCTGGCTTTTGACTTCGAATGGACCAATAAAACCTTATTTTTTGATCAATACACCCGCTGCAACTCCTACTTTTCCAATTCATACCTGGCCGCCACCGGTACTCCGCAGGGAGACGAACTTGCCCTGCTTGAACCCTACCGCTCCCAACTCCCCGATCCCATTTTTACAACCCCTCTGCAACCACCCTCCACTGCCCCCCCCAACAGCCTGCGCGGCAACCTGCGACAGGCAAAAAAGATCTTGAATCAAGCCGGCTGGTCGATCAAAGATGGTGTTCTCAAAAATGCCGAAGGCCGGTCCTTAAGCTTTGAAATTCTTCTGGTCAGCCCCTCGTTTGAACGGGTTATGGCGCCTTTTGTCCGTAACCTGAAAAAGCTCGGGATCAATGCCACCTACCGGACAATTGATGCCGCGCTCTACGGTGACCGGGTCAAGAGCTTTGATTTTGATATGATCGTCAACGTGTACGGTCAGTCACAATCGCCGGGCAATGAGCAGCGGGACTACTGGACGTCCGCCTCCGCCGTCCGCAAGGGATCACGAAATTTTGCCGGGGTTAAAAGTTCGGTGGTTGACGCTTTGGTCGATAAAATCGTCTATGCCCGTACCCAACAGGACCTGACTCTGGCCAGCCATGCCCTGGACCGAGTACTCTGGTATGGATACTATGTTGTTCCCAACTGGTATCTTGCCGCACACCGGCTCGCATATAGCCGAAAATTCAGTCAACCGGCTATCCTGCCTCTGTACTATAATCCCTATCAGCTATTATATACCTGGTGGATAAACCCGACCAATCAAAAATCGGTCAAGTGACCCGGACAATGGATACTGAACCTCAAGACACGCCGCCTGCCGTTTTTGCAGAAAAATACAAGGTCCTTTTTGTTGATGACGATCCCATCAACACCGAGAGCTTTGTGCTTAGTTTCTGTGAGGAATATGACATTACCACGGCGACTTCCGGCGAAGAAGCCCTGGAAATATTCAAAAATGAGCCGGGAATAAGCGTTGTTCTTTCCGATCAGCGGATGGGGGGGATGTCGGGGGTTGAACTGCTCTCAAGTATCTATGCCATAAATCCGGACACGGTTCGTATTATTATCACCGGCTACATAGATGTCTCAGACATAATCGATGCAGTTAACCGCGGCCATATTTACCAGTATGTCCTCAAACCATGGGATATCGTTCAGCTCAGGCTCATCCTCGAACAGGCGACCCAGACCTGGAATTTAACCCGGGAAAATCAAAAACTTGCCGACGCTCTTCGGGAAAAAAATCAATTGCTCCAGGAGGTGAACACCAATCTCCAGGATTCTGAAGAACGGCTCCGGTCCCTTTCCGGGGCGCTGATTCATGCCCGGGAAAGTGAACAGAAACGTATTGCCCTTGAGCTGCACGACGAACTTGGCCAGTCGCTGGCCGCCCTCAAATTGCAGATCAGAATCATTGAAAAGACCCGTGCCTGCCAGAATCCTGAAGAAGGCGACGCCATTCTGTCCGGATTGCAGGGACTTCGAGAATTTATTAACGAGATTATAGAAAATGTTCGCAGGCTGTCTAAAAACCTCAGCCCGGTCATTATCGACGACTTGGGTCTGGACTCCGCCATAGAGCATCTGATACAACGTTTTTCCGAAGTATACGGCATCTCCTGCAGCCTTGACGTTCAATCGCTGAGTTCTTTTTTTGCAGCCGAGACCCATCTGCTCATTTACCGTCTGCTTCAGGAAGCCCTGAGAAACAGCGGTAAACATTCCGAAGCCGCCCATGTTGCGCTGCGCTATACGGTTGAACCGGACGCTGTCACCCTGATCGTTGAAGATGACGGGATCGGGTTTTCACAACAGGAGACCGCAAAGATACCGGTTGACAAACGGGGTATCGGAATGACCGTCATGGCGGAACGGATCAAAATGCTGCATGGTGGAATAGACATCCAGAGCACCCCGGGAAAAGGCACAAGGGTTGTATTTACCTTGCCTCGCAGCGCCAAGGCTTCCGGCACAGCCGATGGTTGACCAGACATTACGGACAACAACACTGGAGATCGGCACGCTTGCCGATACCGAAAGGATCGGCCGACGGATAGGGCAACTGTTGGTTCCCGGGGACAAACTGCTCCTTACCGGCGACCTGGGAGCGGGCAAGACCACCCTGACCCAGTCGATTGCAAAGGGCCTGGATGTGCCGAAAGAGTATTACGTCACGAGCCCCTCTTTTGCCCTGATGCAGGAATATCCCGGACGCTGTCCCCTGTATCATTTTGACTGTTATCGACTCAGTGGTGAAGATGATATTGAAGGAGCCGGCCTTTCCGAGTATCTTACAACAACAAACGGGGTCTGTGTGATCGAATGGGCAGCCCGGTTAGGCCGTCTGACACCGGATAATGCATTGATAATTAAAATTATCCTGCTGGAAGGGGAAAAGCGCAGATTAGTCTTTGAAAAGTATGGTACCGCCTGGGCCGGGCACGTGGAAACTATTGCCCAAATGCCTGCCTCCCGGTAACGGGAGCGATGTCGCCGCCGAACGAAGGAAACAGGATGTTTTAATCCGGTCCTCTGTTGCTTCACGGCAGAGATGATCCTTTTGGAACTTTGTAAACTTTATGGAAATATTCATAGCTCGACAACCTATCTTCAACCGAAGTAAAAAGCTCTTCGGCTACGAATTGCTCCATCGTGCCAACATGGACAATGTTTTTCCAGGCACCGATGGTGACAGGGCCACGAGCAACCTGCTGGTCAATACTTTTCTTAATATCGGCCTGGATAACATCGTCAGTTCCAAACCGGCCTTTATCAACTTTACCGAAGAACATCTCCTTGAAAAGACCGCAATGAACCTGCCCCCGGACAAGATCATTGTCGAAGTCCTTGAATATGTGCCGCCCACACCTGAAATCATTAATGCCTGCGTAGAGCTGAAAGAGAAAGGATACATTCTTGCCCTGGACGATTTCGTCTTTGCCGAGGGACTCGAACCTTTAGTTGCGCTTGCCGACATCATCAAAATAGATTTTCAGGAGTTGTCCCAAGATGAAGTTCAAGAAGAAATCAAACGGCTGAAAAAGGGGAAGGTACGATTGCTGGCCGAGAAAATTGAAACCTATGCCCAGTTTGATGCCGCCTGGAAGATGGGATTTCATTATTTCCAGGGATATTTTTTCAGCCAGCCGGAAATGCTGAAGAAAAAGGAGATTCCATCTTCAAAGATTGCACTCCTTGACCTCCTTGCCGAAGTCAATAGAAAAGAGTTCAATCTGGATAAGATAGAACGGATTATTGCGCCGGATGTAAGTCTCTCCTACAAACTTCTGCGGTATATCAACTCGGCCTATTATTATCTGCTCAACGAGGTGACCTCGATTAAACATGCTTTGGTTTATCTTGGCGAGTCCGGAATCCGTCAGTTTATTTCCCTGGTCGTTACCTCGCAGATTTCAGCCGATAAGCCCTATGAACTGTTACGGATATCCATCACCCGGGCCCGACTTTGTGAACTGCTGGCCGAGAGCCGTGATCAGGGCCATGACAGCTCGGAGATGTTCCTGATGGGGCTGTTCTCCTTACTCGGCGCCATGCTTGACATGCCGATGAGTGATATTATGGAACGATTGCCGCTGCCGGTTGATATAAAAAGTGCGCTGATTGACCGAACCGGTCCGTATTATCCATACCTTGCAATCGCAATTGCCTATGAAAACGGCGATTGGAAAAATTGTCAACAGCTGCTTAAAGAACTCAACCTCAGTCCCAAGGACATGTTGCAGGCATATATGGATTCTCTTGCCTGGACGGATTTGTTGACAGGGGAAAAACCTTCCTGACCGGCAGTTCTTCTATCCGACAATACCTTATCACCTGTACAAGCAACGACCTCAATGTTTTCCAATAATCCACCACGCAGAAAAGCTTCTGGCCGTTTAACCTTTCCAGTGGACCGAGCCATTCAATTTCAATCAACAAAACGGGTCGAATTGTAGATGCAGCCTTTTCCGCAACATCCTGAGAAAATACTGATCCGGTCGACCAACTGGATCGGTGATGCGATTATGACCACCCCGGCGGTGCGTTCCATTCGTGCAAATTTTCCCAATGCCGAGATCACTCTGCTTGCATTGCCCTGGGTCGCTGATGTCTTTACTGCCAGCCCAAGAGTTGATCACATTTTTGTGTATGAAAAAAACGGCCGCCACCAGGGACTTCGTGGCAAGCTGACCCTGGCCTCCGACCTGCGTAAAAATAAATATGACGCCGCAATCCTGCTGCAGAATGCCTTTGAAGCGGCGCTGATCACGACTCTTGCCCGTATCCCGGTCCGGGGCGGATACACCACCGATGGCCGGGGACTATTCTTAACCCATGGTGTAAAAAAACATTCCGATATCGGAATGAAGCATCAAGTACATTATTACCAGGAAATGGTTGCCGGGCTTGGTCTTACTCCTGGAAAGGATCAGCTTGAGCTTTTTCTTACCCCGGATGTCAGGCGGGATGCCAAACAAGGGTTACAGCAGTATTTTTTTCAGCATGGCAACGTGCCGGTTATCGGTCTAAATCCAGGGGCAGCCTACGGGCCTGCAAAACGATGGCCGGCTGAAAAATTCGGTAGGCTTGCTCAGCTTGTCTGTTCACAAACAGATGCACTGCTGTTGATTTTTGGCACCGATGCCGATTGCGAGGCAGCCGCACATATTGCAGCCGCTGTTTCCGACCAGACCGGTAGAATACTCGACCTGACCGGAAAGACGAACCTTGCCTCCGCTATGGCCTATATTGACAGGTGCGATGCCTTTGTCACCAACGATTCCGGCCTGATGCATGTGGCTGCTGCCTTGCGGACGCCGACGATTGCCATCTTCGGTTCAACCGACCATATTGCAACCGGTCCGTACAGTGACCGGGCCCGTGTCATTAGAAAGCCCATGGACTGCAGCCCGTGCAAGGAGACGCACTGTCCACAGGATCATTTTCAATGCATGGAACGAATCCAGGCCCAAGAGGTTTTTTCTTCTGTGCAGGCCCTTCTCCACACGGATTAACTATGACAGATTCAAAGAGTTCGCCCGCTGTTTTTCTCGATCGTGATGGAACTATGAATGAACAGATGGGATACATCAACCATATTTCCAGGTTCCATCTGCTCCCTGGAGTTGCTTCGGCAATACAACGGCTCAATCAAGAACACATTCCGGTCATTGTCGTCACCAACCAGTCCGGACTTGCCCGCGGGTATTTCCCTGAACAGCTGCTCACAGCAGTCCATGAAAAAATGCACCAACAACTGGCTGATGAGGGCGCCCATGTGGACGGGATATATATATGCCCCCATCATCCCGAGGCTAAGGAAGAACGTTATCGTCAGGACTGCAGTTGTCGCAAACCAAAAACAGGCCTGCTTGAGCAGGCATCTCAAGAGATGAACATCAATCTCGAATCTTCCTTCATGGTCGGAGACCGCTGGTCCGATCTCCGCTGCGGAGTTAAGGCAGGGGCAACCCCTGTTCTGGTCTTGACCGGGTACGGCCGCGGTGACCTGCAGTATATCGGTCCCTCCCAACAGGTGCAGCCCGCCCATGTGGCCGATGATCTCTCCGCCGCTGTTTCCTGGATTCTTAAAAATCTTTCACCCCGCCACTGATCGTTTCTCCACCTGCACAATCGTCCCGTCGTACTTCCGGAGGCACATATTTTTTTGTAATCCAACGTTGTTGTGATACAACATTAACAATGGCAGGCAGGTATCGGCACGCCGGAGGTGTCGTCTTTTTATGTGTTTTCAAGTTCACCAAGAGGGGATGCACATGTTAGGATTCTGGAAAAACAGGAGCATAAAAGTCAAATTCACTATTCTCTTTGGCGGGGTTCTGATTGTTATGCTCGGTATTTTGAGCATCAGTATTTCAGGGAACAAGAGAACCTTCCAACAGTTTTCTAGCTTAATTGAACATCAAATAGAAATTGCCGAACACAGCAAGAATATAGATATACTGTTGCTCCAATGTCGCCGGAATGAAAAAGATTTTTTACTCAGAAACGATTTGAAATATGTTGAACAACATAACAAAACCGTTGGCGACCTTAAGGAACAGGTCAATATTATCATCAACCATACCAAGGGCAATGATGAAAAGATTTACCAGGAGGCGACAAGCATACTGCAATCGGTAGATCAGTATCAAAAAGGTTTTTACGCGGTTGTTGAGGAGAAGAAAAAAATCGGTTTGGACAACGTCTCCGGTCTGCAGGGTAAACTCAGGAAAACCGCCCATGTACTTGCCGCAGATCTTGCCGAGCATCAGATTGATGCACTCTACCTGGCCTTTCTACAGATGCGGCGCTTTGAACGCGAGTATGCCCGGACCGGTTCCGTGCGGTTGAAAGAGAAGGTGAAAAAAGCACTTGAGCATGTCATTGAGCTGGCAACGGAAAATCAGTTTGATCCGGCGGCAAAGAAAGTGGTTATGGCGGAGCTTAAAAAGTACAAGCAGGCCTACCGTGCCTATAATTTCAGCCGGTCCAATGAGGACATGGAAATAATGATCCAGGCTGGAGTGACCATAGAAAAAACGTTTAATGAAATTTTTGTTCCCCAGGTTAAGGCACTCATGTTGACCATCCGCAAACATGAAAAAGACTACTTTTTAAGAGGAGATGAAAAATACGTCAAAAAAGCCATGGATGCTGCTGACGAACTCCTTGACGCCTTTGATAATGATATGGTGCTTGAAGAGCATTATCTTGCGGTAAAAGAGGTGGTTGACGCATACATAAAAGCACTTCAAGAGGTGGTTGCAACCAATAATCATATAAAGGGATTAATTGCCGATATGCGTACGGCTGTCCACAACATTGAAAGAGTGAGCAATCAGATCAATGAGGACTCTCAGAAAGAACAGGAAGAAAAAACAAAAGCCATTGCCCGTGCCTCCAAAAAACTGACCACAACCATCCTGCTTGTTGCCCTGGTCGCCACCGGGTTGACCGTACTGGTGGTCTTTTTTACCCTGCGATCGATTATCGGTAATATCCTGCGTAGTGTTGAATTTGCCGGCAGGGTTGGGCAGGGGGATTTTACAACCAGCCTCAAGGTGGAAAGTCATGATGAAATCGGCCAGCTGACCGAATCGCTCAATAAGATGGTCGGCAGATTGAACAGTATATTCAAGCAATTTTCGATCAATGCTGAACAGTTACAGAGTTCAGCGGCCGAGCTTTCTCAGTCCTCTGCCGATATGACCGATGGGGCGACCCAATCCTCGACCAAGGCGACCAACGTTGCCGCTGCTGCCGAAGAGATGAGTGCCAATATGAATTCAGTTGCTGCGGCAAGTGAACAGGCGGCGACCAATGTTAATATTATAGCAACGTCATCCGAAGAGATGTCGGCCACTGTAAAAGAAATCTCACAGAACACCCAGAAAGCCACCATGGTTACCCGGGAAGCCGTGGCCCTGACCACCAGCTCTACAGAAAAAGTTGATGCCCTGGGGATCGCAGCCGGTGCGATCAGCAAGGTGACGGAAGTAATCACCGAGATCTCCGAACAGACTAACCTGCTGGCCTTGAATGCAACTATTGAGGCTGCCCGTGCCGGAGAGGCGGGAAAAGGTTTTGCCGTTGTTGCCAATGAAATCAAAGACCTTGCCAAGCAGACGGCTGAGGCAACCCAGGAGATAAAAGGAAAGATAGAGGATATTCAGGGCTCAACCGAGTCAACGGTTGTTGAGATTAAGCAAATTGCCGATGTAATCAATGACGTCAACAACATCGTCTCAACCATCGCCACTACGGTTGAAGAACAGAATGTGACCACTACTGAGATTAGCAGTAATGTGGCTCAGGCCGCAGAAGGCATCTCCGAAGTCAATGAAAATGTGGCCCAGACCTCTGCCGTTTCAGCTGAAATCGCCCAGGATATAGCTGAAGTCAGTCATGTCTCCGGTGAAATAACCTCGCTCAGTTCAGATGTGAGCCAAAATGCGGAGCAGTTGGCCCGGGTTGCTGATGAACTCAAGGAACTCATTGCCATGTTCAAGATTAAGTAATATGAGATGCCGGGGCAACATAGCCGTCAAGCTAAGGGTCCGTTCAAAAATAACTTTACATTTTAGGCCGTCATTTTTCTTCACATCACAGGAATTGTACACTCTGAAATAGCAGAACATTCCCGATAAGCTTCAATCCATTCATCAGCATACACAGGGGTCAAATCTTTATCATTGACACTTGAAGTCGCTTTTACTTTATCGAGAATCA
>CAZPXI010000076.1:0-10357 GCA_964590715.1 uncultured Desulfobulbus sp. | reverse complement strand
GGCAGAGGCTTGGAACGATTTGGCAAGTGCGAAAAACAACTTGGCTGAAATACATCTAAAGGGGTGAGGCTATGCGTATCATAACGAAATATTCATGGATTGGAATGCTCCTGATCAGCCTGTTTTTTTACGGGGCCGGATCTCCGTCCCATGCCGGAGTACTGGTGCAGTGTCCGGGCGATACCGACGGTTCCGCCGACTGGGGGGCCGGGGAAACCCGGCCGCCCAACACCAAGTGTATACATCTGGGTGCAGGTGATGGTTTCGTCACCATGGCCGATGGCAAGTCTCAGTACATGTTCGGCTTTTCTGATCTGACCGGTCTTGCAACCCGGCCGGCAAACCCTGCCGATGCGGTAAATATCATTGCCGCCGGGACTCTGGCGGCAACCTTTCCCGCACCGGTGATCGTTCTTGACGAGGGTGACGAGTTTTATCTGACCCTGACCAACGTGGGGATGATTAAGCGTCCGGATCTCTTTGATCCCCATACCGTGCATTATCACGGCTTCCCCCAGGCCGCCTCCATCTTTGACGGGGTGCCCGATGCTTCGGTGTCGATCAATATGGGGTCAAGCATGACCTATTATTTCAAGATAAATGATCCCGGAACCTATATGTATCATTGTCATGTGGAGGCCACGGAACACATGCAGATGGGCATGCTCGGCAATCTTTATGTCCGGCCGGCTCAGGACGGCACCCCCTTTGTCTATAACGGCAGAACCTACACCCGGTTTGCCTATAACGACGGTGACGGTTCCACCGGCTATGATGTCGATTATCCTCTACAGATCGGTTCGTTTGACTCCGCCTTTCATGATGCAAATGAAACAGTGCAGCCGCTTCCGTTTGCCCTGATGGTGGATAACTACCCTATGCTCAACGGCAGGGGGTATCCGGATACGGTCAATCCGGCCCCGCTTCCCGCCCAGCCGATGGAAAACGGCGGTAAGGTGACCCAGGTGGAAAGTGCCTTGATTGAGGCTCAGCCCGGGCAGAGGATACTGCTGCGGATTTCTAATCTAAATGTCACCCGTTTTTACACCTTGGGTTCCATGGGGCTCTCCATGCAGGTGGTCGGTAAAGATGCCAAGCTGCTTCGCGGCCCGACCGGTACTGATTTATACTACCGGACAAATTCCGTCACGGTCGGCGGTGGTGAATCCTTTGATACAATAATGGAAATTCCTGCGGATGCCGCGGTGGGAACAAAATATTTTCTCTATGCAACAAACCTGAACTATTTGAGTAATGATGCAGAGGAGTTCGGCGGCATGATGACTGAAATCAGGGTTGTCAACTGAAGTGGGGAGACAGGTATGAAAAATATATTTACCGGATCGGCATTCTACATGGTTGTTTTCAGCGTCCTGTTCCTGAGCCTGTTTGTTGCCGGGGCAGGGGCCGTGATCGACGGCATCACCGGGCCCACGTTCAATCTGTCCGTGGGGATCGGTCGAATATCAACCCCCGACGGCGGCAGTGTTTTAATCTGGGGTTATGGAGACGGGGCCGGTCAGGTTCAGTACCCGGGCCCGACCTTAATCATCAATCAGGGCGATGTGGTCACCGTTACCCTGACCAATACCCTGACCGTGGCCGGACCGGATCCGGCGCCCAATGTTTCGATAGTTTTTCCCGGCCAGCAGGTTGATATCGTTCCGACCGATCCGGGCGTGGCCGGGATCCTGACCGCTGAAGCCGCCCCGGGTTCAACGGTAACGTATAGATTTACGGCGACCAACGCCGGTACCTACACCTATTACAGCGGCACCGATTCCGCACTCCAGGTGGAGATGGGCCTGACCGGAGTGCTTATTGTCCGCCCCTTGGCCGGGGCCGGTTACGCCTACAATCATCCGGATACGCAATTTGACCGCGAGTATCTGTTTCTGCTCAGCGAGATGGATCCCCGGATTCACGAGGTAGTCGAATTTCAGGGACCGGCAGGGCTTGCCGCAACCGATTATCTTGCAAACTACTTTCCGGTGATCTGGTTTATCAACGGACGTAATGCCCCTGATACCATGTCGCCTGCCGGAGTTCCCTGGCTGCCGCACCAGCCCTACAACATCGTTCCCAGGATGCATCCCGGAGAACGGGTGCTGATGCGGGTTGTCGGCGGTGGTCGTGATCTCCATCCCTACCATCACCACGGGAATCACTCCCGAATAATCGCCCGGGACGGACGACTCCTTGAGAGTGCTCCCGGTGCCGGACCCGATCTCAGTCATGAGGTGTATACCCTGCAGTCCCATCCCGGCAATACCATAGATGCGGTCTTTACATGGACGGGCAAGGGCTTGAACTGGGATATCTACGGCGGAACCGATGTAAATATGCCGCATACCTGCAACGGCAAGGCGGTTGGAGAGGTTCAGGATGCCGGGGCATCCGAATTTGACCCGGGTACCCGTGAATACTGTCCGGACCACGGCAAACCTTTTCCCGTCATTCTGCCGGCTGCCCAGAACATGGCGTTCGGCGGTTTTTACGGCGGTAGTGCCTACATGGGGACGTCCGGTGCCCTGCCGCCCGGTGAAGGCGGCCTGAATCCCAACGGCGGCTTTGCCTATATGTGGCATTCCCATACGGAAAAAGAGATGACCAACTATGATATTTTCCCCGGCGGCATGATGACCATGATGATCATCGAAGCTCCAGGAGTGACGATACCTTAACGTAAAAAGGGGAAAACCTATGAAAAAGACAATATTTCTATATGCCGTACGTATTCCGGCTCTGGTGTTGACCGCACTGTTGTTGACGGTACTTTCCTGCCACGCGCTGAATCTGGCTGCGGTGGAAGCCGAGTGGACGCCGCCGGGAGCCGCAACCGCAATCAGTATGTGGGGTTTTATCGACGATCCGGGATCCTGTCCCGCAGCCCCGGTACCATGGAACACGGGGCCGCTGTTGAAGGAAAACCCGGGGACGGCCCTGACCATCAACCTGCGCAACTGTCTGAGCGAGCCGGTTTCAATTGTTATCCCGGGACAGATGGTAACCCTGGATCCACAGGTTATTACAGATCTGCAGGGACGGACACGGGTCACTGCCTTTACCCACGAGGCTGCTGCCGGGGGCGGTATTGCCACCTATACCTGGAACAACCTCAAGGGTGGCTCCTATCTGTATCAGAGCGGCAGTCATCCGGCAAAGCAGGTTCAGATGGGACTGTACGGCG
Organism: uncultured Desulfobulbus sp.; assembly: GCA_964590715.1. Lineage (GTDB taxonomy): Bacteria > Desulfobacterota > Desulfobulbia > Desulfobulbales > Desulfobulbaceae > DRLX01. The sequence goes on along the minus strand of CAZPXI010000076.1, from coordinate 7,167 downwards.
CGCTCAAAGTCGGCAGCTATGGAGCGTCAAATGATGTGACACTCCTCTTTAGTGAAATCGATCCAGCTTTGCACGGATCATTGTCTGCGGCGACGCCGCTCAACTATAAGCCCAAGTTCTTTCTTGTGAACGGGCAGGCATATGCACCCGGAGATCCCGTGCCTGCGATTACAATCGGTCGGGCTGAAAAGACCCTGCTTATCCGTTTTTTAAATGCAGGGCTGATGTCCCATACCCCGGTGGTTCAGGGACCGTATATGGAGGTTATTGCAGAAGACGGTAATCCCTACCCCTATCCGAGAAAACAGTACTCTGTAATGCTTGCAGCCGGCAAAACTATGGACGCCCTGTGGCGATCACCGAAAAAGGGCACCTATGCAATCTATGACCGAAGCCTGTCACTGAGTACCAACGGTGCCGCAGGGGGCGGGATGTTGGTCTATCTGGATGTGAACCTGCCGCCGTTTCCCTGGCTGATTTATATGCCGGCAATAGTCAACGCGGCAAAAGCGAGACTCTGACAATGCACGTCAAAATGGGAGAAAAATGCATGGTTATATACAGTAGTCGAATTCGTTGGAGTGGAAGAGTGACCCTGTTCTTCTGTCTGCTGCTGGTGTTCCTGTTTATGGCCTCGACCGGCAATGCCGTTGTTCAGGAGAAGAAGGACGCCCAGGTTATGCGGGAAAAATGGGGTATCGAGGTCACCAGTCTGCGGATGGCGGTTGCCGGCCATATGGTTGACTTCCGGTACCGGGTTCTGGATCCAAAAAAAGCTGAGACCTTGTTTGTACGCAGCAACAAACCCTATCTGATCGATCAGGCCAGTCAAAAAGTTCTGGCGGTTCCCAACCTGGGTAAGGTCGGCCCATTGCGGACATCGAACAAACCTCAGCAGGGACGTATTTACTGGATGTTTTTCGGCAACGGCGGCGGGTTGGTGCAGCCCGGGAGTAAGATCACCGTGATTATCGGCGGCTTTCGGGTGGAAGATCTGGTTGTGCAATAACAGGCGGAATTGTTTGTTCTCCGGGTACGCACAATCCCAACAATGAAAATAGTCCGGAACAACAGATTGTTAAGGAGGGCTATTTTTGGATAAAAAAAATATGAAAAAATCAATCGGGAAAATTTATTTCAGTGCAGTGCTGGCCATATACGCCTGTTCTTCCGCGCTGGCAGGGACTGTTGAACCTGATCTCAGGTTTCGTCTTCAGTCCCTTGATCCCGGAGATGAAATTGCAGTGATCGTTACCCTGAGGGACCAGTTCAGTTTCCAGTCGTTTAAGGGAAAGAATAAAGGTTTGGCCGAATCCGGGATAAAAGTGAATAAACGTCTGTTCCGGGCAAAGATGAATCGGGCATTGCGAAGCAAGGCCGACAGAACCCAGAGACCTCTGCAGGCATTTTTAAAACAAAAGCAGGGCCGGAAAATAATGCCATTCTGGATATTCAACGGGATGGCCGTTACCATAAGAGCGGACGCGGTTGATGAACTTGCGGGAAGGCCGGATGTTCAGAGTGTCCGGCTGGATGCGACTCTCAGCCTTCCTGTCCCTGCCGCCGCCCAGGCAGGCGTGCCGGAGTGGAACCTTGACATCATAAATGCACCTTTGCTCTGGGATCTCGGGTATACCGGTGCCGGGGTTGTGGTTGCCAACATGGATACCGGGGTCGATGTGCTGCATCCGGACCTGGCCTCCAGGTGGCGGGGTGGCACCAACAGCTGGTATGATCCGCATGGTGAACATGCCCTACCATTTGATAAAAGCGGTGCCAACAGCGGTCACGGCACCCAGACCATGGGGATTCTGGTCGGTGGGGACGCGGGTGGATCGGCCATCGGGGTCGCACCCGGTGCCGGGTGGATTGCCGTTAAGCTGTTTAATGATGCAGGCGACGCTCCGCTCAGTAAGATCCATCTTGGATTTCAGTGGCTTCTTGATCCGGACGGTGATCCGGCCACCGATGATCTCCCGGATGTGGTGAACAACTCCTGGGGCTTCGATACCCGGGTCGGCGAATGTTACAGAGAGTTTGAACCTGATATCCTGGCCCTCAAGGCCGCCGGGGTCGCGGTGGTTTTTTCCGCCGGCAACCAGGGGTCGAGCGGTTCCACCAGCGTCAGCCCTGCCAACTACCTGGACAGTCTCGCGGTCGGGGCCGTGGATGAATTTCTGACTATTGCCGATACCAGCAGCCGCGGACCGTCCGGCTGTACCGGCGGATTTTATCCTGAGCTGGTTGCTCCCGGAGTGAATGTCCACACCGCAGATCTTACCTCCGGTGGAGTTTTTCCGAACTCGTATGGCACTGTTACCGGGACCTCGTTTGCCGCGCCCCATGTGGCCGGGGCCATGGCCCTGCTGCTCAGTGTCAATCCGCAGTTTACGGTGGATGAACTTGAAACTCTTTTAACCGGGTCGGCCGTCGATCTTGGCGATCCGGGGTGGGACAATGACTACGGTAAGGGGATTCTTGATGTGGAAGCCGCATTTAATATGTTGGTCCCTCTGACGGTCACGACCGTGGGCAGCGGCACGATCAGCCCGGCGACCACCGCGGTCCTTCCCGGCAGCAGCCAGGAATTTATCATGACGCCTTCCGGCAGTTCTCAGCTCCTGGATGTGCTGGTGGACGACCAGTCGGTCGGTCCGGTGACCTCGTACAGCTTTACCAATGTAACGGTTGAGCATTCCATTCGTGCCGTTTTTTCCAAGTCGAATATCCTCTGGCTTGCCCTGCCCGCTATTCTCAACTCAGCCGTAAAATAACGCTCCGATATTCAAGGTCTACTTCGGAGCTCACCCCTGTGGACGAATTGGTAACGTTGTGGGTCGGACTTTAGTCCGACAACTGGTCCTCAACGCCGGATTGTCGGACTGAAGTCCGACCCACATTAGGGCAGATGAACCCAACTGTTTTTAGCCTGACGAGTATGGGAGACCCGGGTCTTGGTCAAAATGTGTGCTGCCCGGTTCCTCAGGTTTTCTGTTCGCGGTTCTTTTTTGTAAGATACCAGTTGATATCGACCTCGTCGATCTGATCCGTGCCAAGATACTGTTCTGCATATTCGAGGTAGACCCCGCTGGTTAAAAACAACTCGAACAGGTCCGGGTCAATGTGCTGGTCTTTGCGCATGGCGCCGAGGATGCGGATGGATTCACTCAAGGTCTTGGCCTTTTTGTAGGGCCGGTCGGACGCGGTCAGGGCCTCGAAGATATCGGCAATGGCCATCATTCGGGCGGTGGTTGACATCTGATCGCCGGTCAGTTTTTTCGGATACCCGGTTCCGATCATGGTTTCATGGTGGCCGCCGGCAATTTCAGGCGCCCGGCGCAGATGTTTTGGAAAGGGCAGCCGTTCAAGCATCATGATGGTCTGGACGATGTGGTCGTTGATCTTGAACCGTTCTTCGGCCGTCAGCGTGCCCCTCTCGGTCCGCAGGTTGTAGAGTTCGCCCCGGTTATAGAGGTCTTCCGGAACGTTGAGCTTAAAGCCCCAGGGATTATCGACCGCCATCCGTTCACTTTCCTTGCGGGCAATCAGATGTTCGGGCTTATCTCCCAGCAGGGGCTCGGCCACGGGAAGTTCTCGCGCCGGAGTGCGTTCCTTGCGCTGTTGTTCTTCCCAGGAGAGACCGATCCGGTCATCCAGGGTCCGCATCCAGGTCCGTTTTGCCAGCTGCTGCAGCCGCTCAATGGCTCCGGGTTCCATGTCTTCACTGCCCTGATTACAGCGGGCAATAAAAGTAAAATCATCATCCAACTGCCGCCGTTTTTCCTGCAGTTCCAGGTCAAGTGGTTCCCGGTCGCCACCGGCAACCAGCTGCTCGTAATAGTAGATATGGGCGTCGCGTTTTAATACTTCAAAACGCATCCGAACCTCGTGAATGCGGTCATAGATTGTTTCCAGTTTGGTCGCCTTGTCGACCACGTATTCAGGGGTCGTTACCTTGCCGCAGTCATGGAGCCAGGCCGCGATATGCAGTTCTTCCCACTGCTCGGTATCGAGGGTGAAGTCATTAAAGGGGGCCTCTTTGCTTTTGCAGGCGGCCTGGGCCAGCATTTTGGTGATCACCGGCACCCGCTGGCAGTGGCCGCCGGTATAGGGTGACTTGGCATCAATGGCACCGGCCAGCAGCTGGATAAAGGATTCAAGCAGCTTTTTCTGCATCAGCAGCAGCTTGCGACTTTCCAGAGAGACCGCGGCAAAACCGGAAAAATTCTCGAGAAAATTGACGTGCTGGCTGTCGAGCCGTGCGTCGCCCTCAACGTCGCCGCCAAAGTACAGGGCGAGGACGCCGATGGATTCGCCCTGCCGGTTGTTGAGCGGCAGGGCGAGGATGGTTGCCTGCTGCGTGCCCAGAGAGGTCAGCAGACTTTCCATGCCCCTGGCGTTTCCCGAGGTGAGTTTTAACAGTGCCGGTTTGGACTGCTGCCAGACGGAGAGCAGGGCATGGTCGGAATCCAGTGCAATCGACTCCAGATCCTGCTGCTCCAGAAGGCCTTTGCGGCTGTCATAACAGCTGCGGGGGACAAGGATATTTTTTTCATCATCCAGAAGCAGGGTGACCGCCCCGTCCGCCTGGCTGACGCTGACCGTTTCCTCGGTAATCAGGTGGAGCAGGGCGTCAAAATCCTGTTCCTCGGCCAGATGCCGAATGAGGTGGAGGAATTTGCTGATGGTGGACTTCATCATGGTCATAGCCGCGGCCAGCTCGTTGACCTCTTTAATCGATGAGCTGGTCTGGACCGGGCTGTTGAAATCGAACTGACTGATCAGAACAGCTTCATTGGCCAGGGATTGTAATTTGCGGGAGAGAATGGAGGCGACCAGCAGGGCAAGAGGAATGGTCAGACAGACGATCCCCAGGGTCAGGTACAAGGATTTACGACGAATGGTATTGATATCGCTGAGCAGCTCGGATTTCGGCGAAATCATCAACAGGAAGATGCGCGCATCGTGGTTGATGTCGATCGGCTGGACAAGTCCCTGCCAGTCGTTGTCCTGAAAGCTGTACTGGAGCTGACCCGGGGCCAGATCATTGGTTCGGGCAAGATAGCTTAGCGGGGCGCTGCCGAGCTGACTCAGGGTCGCAAGTTTAAAGGAGTCCGGACCGGTCTGGCGGACCACCAGATCCTGTTGCGGATAGGCCACGACTTTTTTCTGCTCATTGAACAGGACGATCTCGGAGCTCTTGGTCACGTGATGGCGGGCGAGGTCGGCGGACATGTTGTCCAGGGTGATGTCCGCCGCAATTACGGTGCCGCTGTTTTGATCCTCCAGAGAAATTGTTGTCCCCACCTTGCGGATAAAGAAAAAAAGATACACCCTTGAGGTGGCAATGGTGTTGCTGCGTTTTGCCTGGATGAACCAGGAACGATTTCTTGGATCGTACTTTGTCGGCACAGCAGGCTCACGTGCGATTTCATGCAACTGGATATCATAGAAAATTCTGGTCAGCAACCGCTTGCCGTCAACGGTGACAATGGAGTCGACCCCGAAGACAGCCTTTTTCGGGGCCTTGAACCGGCGCCTCTGGTAGGTGTTGCTCAATGGTCTGACAATAAAATAATCGCCATTGCTGTATCCGGCCTGCAGCCCGGCGATCTGGGGGTTGCCATCAAGGGCGGCGGAGAAGAGCGGCAGTAGGTTGAGCCGCTGCTCAAGATCTTCCGCCGTAGAAACCGCCGAAGACGTCAGCAGTTTTGTCGTCTGTTTGACTCCATCAATGGTCCTGGCCAGCCCGGAGGAAATGGCATGGCCCGCCTGCTGGTAGAGTTTTTCGGTCTGCCTGAAGATCAGGGCCGATGTCTTGGAATAGTCGTTCCAGCTGATGATCCCGGCAACCCCGATGACCAGACCAAGCAGGAGTGATGAGATGGTAATATAGAAAGAAGGCGTGTAGCGGGATCGTTGTCTTTTCACATCATCCTTTGCTGTATAGGGGCGGTCAGGACCGATGAACTGCAGGGTGGATCAGCCCGGAGGCCAGTTCATGTCGCGGCCGCCGAGAATATGCATGTGAATATGAAAGACGGTCTGTCCGGCCTGCTCGCCGTTGTTGAAGACGACCCGGAAATGATCGGCCCCTTCCTTTTTGGCAATTTCAGCACCCTTGCGCATGAGCCTGCCGATCAGCTGCTCATCGGCGGCCTCAATGGAAGAGGGTCCGCTGACATGTTTTTTCGGGATAACGAGAAAGTGGACCGGCGCCTGGGGGGCAATGTCCCGGAAGGCCAGGAGATCGTCATCTTCATAGAGTATATCGGCCGGAATTTCACCACGAACAATTTTACAGAACAAACAGTTGTCGGACATGGGTATTCACCTTGGGTTGAGACTGCTGGGAGACTAATCTATCTACAATATGTAGAATAGCAGGGCTGGGCGTCGGAATCAATTGGATTTGGTTTTTTGTGGGCGTAACTTGAGGATCAGCTGATTGTTTTCAGCCGTAACTCCAACGACCTCCATGTACAGGGGGCGACTTTGGCCGCCGATGGTCGGGTTGAATGAGAGCAGTTCTTTGAGATCAACCGGGTATTCCCGGTTGTCCAGTGCCGCCATCAGCGGAAGAATGGCCTCTCCGCCCGTGGAGGGATTTTCTTGAGAGGGCTTGAGCTGTGGGGTGATAAAGAGTTGCTGGCCGGCCCGGTCAAACCGCAGGTGCAGGTCACTGGAGAGGGGGAGGATCAACTGCCCGAGTTTCAGTCTGATGTTCTGCCCGGCAATTTCGGTGCTCACAGAGAGGTTTTTTCCGGAGAGGACACCGTGCAGAGAAATTATGTTGTCATGGATGGTCAGGGTATCTATGGAGTCAATGCTGATGGTACCGTTTACGGTTGCACTGTCCGTTTCCAGCGGCAGGGGCAGGATCGTCTGCAGGGCCTGGAGAACCGCCGGGGCAGGCAGGATAAAGGTGAATTGATCCTGGCCCTGTTGGGCCCGGGCATGGCAGGGAAGGAAAAGGGCAAGCAGTAGCAGGAAAAAAAATCGTTTAGACAGAGTGTTCATAAGGTCTTTTTTTTAGTGGCTATTAACGAAACTCAGCAGATAATGCTTTGGATTCCCGCCTCTGCAGGAGTCACGCCGGATCGGTTATATGTCATTCCCGCGTAGGCGGGAATCCAGTATCCGTCGGACATTCAGAAGGAAAAAATT
>CAZPXI010000075.1:8562-10410 GCA_964590715.1 uncultured Desulfobulbus sp. | reverse complement strand
GCGGAACTGGCGACCATGACCAACTTTTTTCAGTACAGCCTGAACTATGACCAGGATCAGATGTACTGGGTCAAGCAGCTGATCAAGGATGCCAGGGATGCCGAAGTGGACATGAACGGCCTGCTGGAGGAGTTTAGAAGCAGTTTTGCCTATGAACCACGCCTGATTCTGCTGGAACTGATCTACCAGATCATTTACACTAAGAAGCCGGTCATTCAGGCGGAAGTGCAGCAGGCCCGGCAGATAGCCGCCTTTCTACAGATTTCCTCCTATGACCTGCGGACGATTGAAGCAAAATACATGTATGGTCAGCAGCAGTCTGCCGCCACGGCCGCGCAGTCAGAGGAACAGTATTATGCCGTACTCGGGCTGGAGAAGGGGGCGGATTTCGTGATCATTAAAAAGGCCTATCGCAAGCTGTCCATGCAGTACCATCCGGATAAGGTTGCCCATCTCGGAGATGAGTTTAAAGGGGTGGCGGAAGAGAAGATGAAGGAGATCAACGCGGCCTACGATTATTTTAAGAAAAAGTTCAACGGCGGTTCATAACCGGTTCAGAGTTCCGGGTTTTGAGTTTAACAGTGTGTCTCGCTGCGCGAGATTGAGTGATCCAACATGTCTTGAACAAATTATCAGAAAAGAGAATGAGGAAAATATGACTGTAGCAAAAAAAATGCAGGCGTTTGCCGAAAAATCATCCTGGATTCGCAAGATGTTTGAAGAAGGCGCTCGGATGAAGGCCGAATTCGGGGCTGAAAATGTCTTTGATTTCAGCCTCGGCAACCCGGATGTGCCGCCGCCGGCAAAGTTTTCAGAGGTGCTGAAGGATTTGGCTGAAAACGACAAACCCGGGGTTCATGCCTATATGCCAAACGGCGGCTATCCCTATGTCCGTGAAGCCTTGGCCCGGCGGTTGTCTCAAGAGCAGGAGGTCACCCTGGACCAGGGGGATGTTCTCATGACCTGCGGTGCCGCCGGAGGGTTGAATGTGGTGATGAAGTCGCTGCTTGATCCCGGTGACGAGGTGATCATTCTATCCCCGTTTTTTGTCGAGTATAACTTTTATGTGGATAATCACGGTGGGGTGACTAAAATCGTTGCCACCGATGAAGAGTTCAACCTGGATATTCCGGCCATCGAAGCCGCCCTGAGCGAAAAGACCAAGGCGGTGCTGATTAACAGCCCCAATAATCCCACCGGTCAGGTCTATTCAGCCGAGTCGCTTAAAGAGCTGGGCCAGTTGCTTGACAGGGTCGGTGAGCAGTTCTGCCGAAGCATTTATCTGCTCTCCGATGAGCCCTATCGCAAGATTGTTTTTGATGACTGCGAGGTACCATCAATCATGGCCACGACCACAAACTCCATCGTGGTTTCCTCCTACTCCAAGGATCTTTCCCTGCCTGGTGAGCGGATCGGCTATATTGCCGTTCATCCGGAGATGAAGGAGAAGGCGGCCTTGCTGGATGCCTTGACCCTGGCCAATCGGATACTGGGTTTCGTCAATGCTCCGGCTCTGATGCAGCGGGTGGTTGAGCAGCTGCAGGGCGTGAGCGTGGACAGTTCCATCTATGCCCGTCGCCGGGAGGTTTTCTGCAAGGTACTTGATGAGGCCGGGTTTGAATATGTGAAACCAAAAGGGGCCTTTTATCTCTTTCCCAAGACCCCGATTGATGATGTTGAGTTCTGCACTCTTCTGCAGGAAGAGAAAATCCTTGCCGTACCCGGTCGTGGCTTTGGCGCCCCGGGCTACATCCGGCTGGCCTTTTGCATTGATGAAGATGTGATTGCGCGTTCCGCCGATGCCTTTAAGAGAGCCATGGCTAAGGCCAGGGGCTAGGGATTAGGGAC
>CAZPXI010000075.1:7200-8462 GCA_964590715.1 uncultured Desulfobulbus sp. | reverse complement strand
CGGACCAGGATCCGGCCGCGTTTGCCCAGCTTTTCCTCGGCATCTTTCAGCGCTTCGGGAAAGCCCGGGATCTGTTCCGGAGCGATTCTGGTCGACATCCGTACGTTTTCAAGAACCTGGGGATAGGTCGACATGATGGTTGCCAGCTCGGACAACGGTTTTTTCTTTTTGATCATGATTGCCAGCAGCTGAAGCCCGGCCAGGATACCGTCACCAGTGGTGTTGTGATCGAGGAAGACCAGGTGGCCGGATTGTTCGCCGCCGAAGTTATATCCCTTGGCCCGCATGGTTTCCACCACGTAGCGGTCTCCGACCTGGGTCCGGACCAGATGCCCTTTCATCTCCTGCATGGCCTTCTCCAGGCCCATATTGGACATGACCGTAGCAACCAGCGTTTTTTTCTTCAACTTTCTCCGGCTCAGCAGCTCCTGGGCACAGATGGCCATGATATGATCGCCATCGACAATCTTGCCGTGTTCATCGCAGACAATCAGCCGGTCGCCGTCGCCGTCGAGTGCCAGCCCGATATCGGCGCCCAGCTGCTTGACCTTCTCGGCCATGATCTCCGGGTGCAGGGCCCCGCATTCATGATTGATGTTTTTTCCGTCCGGAGCAACCCCGATAGTAGTCACCTTGGCCCCGAGTTCGGCAAAGACATGGGGCGCGACTTTGTAGGTGGCTCCGTGCGCGCAGTCGAGCACGATGTGAAAATCATCAAGGGTGTATTTTTTCGGGAAGGTATGTTTGAGAAAGACAATATAACGACCCTTGGCATCATCGATGCGTGATGCCTTGCCCACTTCGTCGGCAACCGGTCGCAGAGCCGCCATTTTCTGGGAAAATATAAGATCTTCAATGTCCGCTTCCACCTCATCGGGCAGCTTGAATCCGTTACTGGAAAAGATTTTAATACCGTTGTCCTGAAAGGGATTATGGGAAGCCGAGATAACCACCCCGGCATCAGCGCGCATGGAGGTGGTGATAAAGGCAATACCCGGGGTCGGCAGGGGGCCGAGAATCTGGACATTGACCCCCATGGAGCAGATCCCGGCGGCAAGGGCGTTTTCGATCATGTAGCCCGAAAGCCGGGTGTCCTTGCCGATAACGATCTGGTGGCCCTTGGCCTTGCTTTTGACGATAAAGGCAATCGCCCGGCCGATCTGCATGGCGATTTCCGTGGTCATGGGATAGATATTGGCGACTCCGCGTACGCCGTCGGTTCCAAAGAGTTTTCGCATGGCTGGTTCCTTGTTTGAAAAGTG
>CAZPXI010000075.1:0-7100 GCA_964590715.1 uncultured Desulfobulbus sp. | reverse complement strand
GTACGCCGTCGGTTCCAAAGAGTTTTCGCATGGCTGGTTCCTTGTTTGAAAAGTGAAAAATTAAAGTACCCCGTCGCAGGCGGACGGGGTAAAAAAATGTTCTACGCCCCAAGAGGCGGGGTATTAAACCCGAGCTACGTAATAAAAAAAGATCCGGACCGGTTAATTAGCCGACTTCTTCTTGTTTGAGTTTTTAAGCTGAGTCTGTTGCGGCTGAAGAAAAACCGTCTCCGGGTCAATGGCAATGATTTTGACCGGAGCGTGGTTGGGCACACTGACGCCGGTTACGTTGACCTTGACCTGTTTGGGGAGTTGTATATTTTTTGCCTCGACCGAGGCCCTGAACAGCATGACCAGTTCAGGCGTGTCACGGATAAGATTTTCAGGAATCTCTGCCTCCACCGCCACCGTGCCGGGAACCGTCTTGACCGGCCCGTCTGCATCCCGTACATTGACCGGTATCCCGCGCACGGTTTTTTTCAGCATCCGTTCCGCAACGGTAATTTTAACCGAGACTATGGTTTCCCCTATCAGGTTCAACATCTCCGGACTCAAGTTGAGCTGGACCTGCAGGGTGGTGGAATGGGACAGACCATCGAGGTTGATGACATAGGTTTTCAGGGCAAGGTGGGCATCGAGGATATTTTTGGGTCCGGAAACCATCAGTGTTTCCGGTTCCAGTTTGACACCAGTCAAGGTGTATCCTGCCATCGGTTCGCCCTCAATCACCGGGTGGATGGGAAGGTCTTTCTGGATCAGCTTATCTATCAACAGGGTGGTGTTGGCCGGCTGCAGACGCAGCACGGTTATTCCGTTTGGAAAGGGAATGGCGTCGGCTTCATTTTTGATGACCATGGTGCCTGGAACTGCTTTGGATAAATCCACCGGTCGGGTGATATTCTGTCGACGTAGTTCCTGGATGATACTCCGCGGCCCCCGTACCGAGGCCTCGATATCCTTATTGTACTGGTTGGAGATAACAAGATCGGCCGGGAGGTTTAAGGCCTCAATGGGGACTGAAATATTGATGTCGACCTGGTCTTCGCCGACGACAAAGTACCAGAGAAAGACGGCCAGACAGAGTGAAAGCGCCTTGAGTGCCCATTCTTTAAGGCGGATCCTGGAGAGAAAGTTGGTCAGGCGCCCTTTATTGAATCGAGCCAGTTTTTCCATGGAGAGGAGGTGCGTTCCTGATTAATAAAAATTTCATGAAGCCTGCTGGTCAGGGCTTCTTCATCGCTCAGTGTTGTAATCTTTCCCTGGCTGACCAGGGATATTTCCTGGGTTTCTTCCGAGACCACGATGGTGACCGCGTCGGTCTCTTCCGAGAGACCAAGTGCTGCCCGATGTCGGGTACCGTAGCGCCTGGAGATGTTCGGATTTTTTGAAAGGGGCAGCAGGCAGCCGGCTGAATGGATCCTCCCCTTGTGAATGATAACTCCGCCGTCATGCATGGGCGAGGACGGCAGAAAGATGGAGATCAGCAGCTCATGAACCAGACGGGCATCAAGGCGGTACCCGGATTCAATATAATCACGCAGCCCGGTTTCCCGTTCAATAATAATCAGGGCACCGATTCGTCTGCGGGCCATGTAAATGGCCGCGGTAATGATTTCGTTGAGGTCGTGAACGGCAACATCATGGGTTTTATGAAAGGGTGTTTTGCCGACCTGGGTAAGCGCTCGGCGGATATCGGCCTGGAAAACAATGATGATGATCAGTAGGATAGAGCTGAGGAAGGTCTTCAGCAGCCAGTGCAGGGTCAGCAGGTCCAGGCGTCCGGAGACAAAGTACATGCCTGTAATCACAACGATTCCAAGCAGCATCTGGACTGCCCGGGTTCCGCGGATAAGCAGAATAATGCGATAAATGATATAGGAAACGATGAGGATATCGATGATATCCTGCCATCGCATGGCATTGAGAATGTCGAGCATCGAATATCGAAAGAAGGAGAGTAAAGGAAAACGTTTTTATTTCTTTAAATTTTAGCATGTTAAATTTAAGTTGAACAGGAAAAACAATAGAGGTCGTCTTTTTCTTTTCTCCATGGGGAAAATTTTTTCAATTGAGGTATAGTTGCTCTCGATCATTTGAAAGGATTGCCATGGATACAAAGATAAAATCCAACCAGGAAAAAGAGACAAAAAATACAGACGGCAGCGGAGCCCGAGCAGATCGCTTCGGAAGAATAGCGCCGGCTGCCCATGCCGAAAACTGCGCACGGGCCCGTAAACCGCAGGCAGGAGGGAAAGCTCCCGTACGGACACGAACCTCCGGTAGAGAAAATGGGCGCCGAGCTCGGCTGCAGATGGTTGTGCTCTTTGTTGTCGGCCTGCCATTGCTTTATGTGGCGGCCATGTATCTGGTTGTCCCTGCAGTTATCCGGGGACCGCTGGCCAGGGAAGTCGGTCGCTCTCTGGGCTGTCGGCTCAGTCTTAAAAAAATTGCACTTTCTCCCTTTACCTTCCGTTTTCGGGGGGAGAGTATTTCGCTGAAATCACCAAATGCCGTCGGTGATGAAAAACCGTTCCTGCAGGTTGCGGTTATAAGCGGCAGAATACAGCCACTACCTCTGCTGCAGGGGCGTGTCCGAATCGGAGAGCTGCGGATTGAGCGGCCGAAAGTGTTTTTTACCCGTGATGGATCGGGGCGCTATAACCTGCCGTTTGCCCTGGAACAGTTTAAAAAAGAACTGCGGAACAGTCGCCTGCGGCTTGATCCGGATTTCCTCTCCTTTCAGGTTATTGACGGCACTTTTATTTTTGATGATCAGCTGACCGGCAACAGGCATCGGGTCGAGCACCTGCTGTACAATCCCGACGCAGAGGGCGGGCCCCAGTTGCAGGCCACGGTGAACGGCAGTCCGGTAACACTCAGCCGAGGCTCAGGAAACCTGCTGCAGCTGCAGCTTAACAATATTGAACTCGGACGCTATCTTGCCTACCTACCGGTGGAAAAAGAGTTGCCTCTGTCGTTATCCGGCCGTGCTGATGGTACCCTGGAGCTGTCCCTTCCAAGTGGAAAAACAGGCAGTCGGTTTGAGATTCAGGGGGTACTGGCACTGCGGAATGTTCATGTTGCAGCAAAGAAGGATACCGTGCAGGCGGATATTGCGGCGGCGAGATTCTCCTTTGAGCTGGCCCTTCCCGAGGGGCGGCTGCGTATCCGGGAACTCGTCCTCAGGCAGCCGTCTTTTGTTTTTACGGGTGGATCTTTTCCCGTATTTCCGGCACAGTCGGCACCGTGGCTGAAAAAAACAAGTGTTCAACGTCTGCTTATTGATCAGGGACGAATTGCCCTGCAGGTAGGAGGGCAGACATTTCATGTTCAGGATCTTCAGGCCTCAGTTAAAAAAACATCCGGAGGCAGAACCGGGAATGATTCGAGCCCGGCCACCTTTCAACTCAGTGGACATCAGACAGGCGGCATGCATGGGGAGTTGTCGGTGGAAGGGACCATTGTTCGGGGCAACCTGAACGGTCATCTCCGTGTGCGCGGGGTTGATCTTGCATACCTGCCGAAAACAGTGCGGGATGGGCTGGCTCTTGTTGAGTTGAAAGGGGCCGCAGAGCTGGATGCCGAAATCTTGATTCAACTCGCAGGGAAGGCGGATTCACAACACCTGTATCTTCGAAACAGCCGCTTGCAGCTACATGATTTTCAGTTCCTCACCGGCCGCGGCGTCGAGCTGTCCGGGAAAGGTTTGCTCTGTCAGGGTGCGGAGTTTGTGTTTGATACAACATCCGGCCGACCGCTCTGTGATCGTCTTGACCTGGAACAGGCGAAGCTCACGCTTCCGACTGCCGGGATTGTTCAGCTGGCGCAGGAAGCTGTAGAGCATGGTTCGCCTCTGTTTGGAGATCTGGAACTGCTGGATTCAACCATTCATTTTGTTGACGATGATAAACAGGATTTGGTTAAGCTGCAACGGGTGCTTGTCCGACTGCACGGCTTATCGGGACAAGTGGATAACCCCGGTAAAATCAGCCTGCAGGCCGCTGTCGGTGAACAAGGGGTGATTCGCCTCTCCGGTGACAGTACCCGGGGAAAGGCTCAGTTGGAATATGCGTTCAAGGATGTAGAACTGACCGACGTACCCCTCTTTCGTTCCTGGTCTTCCCTTCAGGTCAAGGGGGGGCAAGTCCGTGCCCGCGGCCGACTGGTTTTCCCTGAAGCCGAAGTAACCGGCAAATTCGTGGTCGATGATTTTCTGGCCACAGATCCGGCTAAAGGAAGTTTGCAGTGGCGGCAGCTCACGGCACAGGGTGTCACCCTGCAGCTGCAATCTCCGGCCTTTTCCATTGATGAAATCGCCTTGAATGGACCTGTTCTCAGGCTTCAGCAGGGAACCGACGGCTTTTTTCCTCCGTTTGCCCATGATCTTGCTCCGGACGCCTGGTGGCGTGACAGGGTTGTTTTGAAAAAAATTGCGGTGATGCGAGGTGAATTTCAGTCGGGCATGGAGGCGGTGCTGCCGGGTTTGTATCCAACTGCAACCGATCTTGCCGGAACAGTTGAGGGGTGGCCGGCTGATCCTTTTTTGTTTACACTCGATGGCAAGCTGGAGGGGGGTGCTCTGCAGATCAAGGGCCGGGCGGAAGATGCAGCCGTCGACTATGCGCTGCAGGTGGATGATTTTCCCCTTGGCCCTCTTGCCGCTGATTTTTTACAGACCTACGGCCTGGTGGTGGATAATGCCATGCTGAGCTGGCAGCGAACAGATTCTCCGAACGGGGATGACCGACAGCCGCTGCGCTGCGTGCTCAGGAATCTTCGGCCCCTGCCCGGTTCGCCCCTGGAGCGTACTCTTGCCTTGTTGACGGATACCAAGGAGGAGATTGTACTGAATGTGGATCCGGCGGAAGAGGATGAGGACGCGTCGTTCCTTGTGCCGCGGGTTGTCGATACGCTGCACGCGATACGGCTTCGCGAACTTGCTCAACCAGGGGCAACCCTCAGGGACCGGCTCCCGTTTCTGGAACTTCCAGATACCATCAAGTTTCAAATCGGTCTGGATAGCAGTGACGGGCTGTTTTTTCTTGATGATTATGCTGAACTGCTCCAAAGCCGTCCCCATCTGCGTCTGGTCGTGGAGGGCGGCATGGATCTTAATGCAGATGGAGCAGTGCTCCAGGAAGTGTTGCAGGAAGAGGCGGATGCCCGACTGGAAGTGGAAAACCTGCGCAGGCAGCAAAAACGGGATCAGTGGATATTCCAACAGAAGCTTGAGGCGGCCGCAGGCTCATCCCGGAAACCCTCGGTTGAACCCACCCGGAATGAACAGATTCCTGAAGAGCTGCGCCCTCTTCCCTGGCAGTTGGTTGAAGTTCCTCCGGAACTATTGGATAATCTTGCCGGTAAACGAGCGGAGCAGGTTCGGCAGTATCTAGTCACCCGGCAGGGGATTGCTCCCGAGCGGATTGTTGTGCGGACATCGACCCGTGTCGGGTCGGCTGCGGCCTTTCTGTCGCTGGAACCTTTTTATCCAGCCCTGCAGGAAGATACTTCTGATGAGTAACCGTTCACCGGGATGACAAGTTTACGAGAACCTCCGGCCTGTAAGTGTTTACCAGTGCCTTATATTCGGAGTCTACGCTTACCTGTTCATTTTTGGCTTTTGGAAGCACTAATGTTATTCGAGAAGTCCAGGTAAGCGAGGAATGAGACTCCGAAGTGGACGAAGATGCGGTGCTGGTGAATGCTTACTCTGATGATAACTGAACTGGTAATAAAGAACCGACTGTTTGTCGTTTCCGGGAACGATATTCTTATGACTGATTTTAAGAAGGACAAGGGGTAACCATGTTGCAGCCGCCCTATACAAGATATGATCGGTTGTATGTCTACTATCTGGACAAACGAGATCTGTCGACCTTCAGTGATCCGGATCTGATCGGTACCTGGATTGAGGATGATACCGCGATTCTTTTCTTTCACCGGCCCAAGGAACAGCTGATCGAAAAGCTCTGCAATGATTGCGGGGCAACGATTGTCTATCAGGCCGACCTGAATTACCGGGATTGGGAGGCCGGGGTTGAAATAACCTCGTTTGCAACCAGGTACCTGGCGGTTCGGCCAATCTGGGAGGAAAGGTCGACACCCGATCCCGCCCGCAAGGAAATTATACTTGATCCCAGTGTGATTTTCGGCAGCGGTTTCCATGCCACTACCCGGCTCTGTCTTGAAACCCTGGAGACGGTTTTTTTCGAGTCGGGTGAACGGATCCGATCAGTGCTGGATCTGGGAACTGGGACCGGCCTGCTGGCCATTGCTGCGGCCCGACTTGGTGCGGAACGGGTAACGGCCCTTGATAACAATCCTCTGGCCGTTGATGTGGCTCGAAAAAATGTCCAGCTTAACGGATGCGGATCGCAGGTTGAGGTCCGTCACCATGACCTGCAGAACGGGTTGCCGGAGATGAATTATGATCTGGTAATCACCAATCTGTATAAAGGGCTGCTTCTGCAGCTGTTTGAGAAACCGGATTTCTGGCAGCCGCGGCTGTTTATGGTGTCCGGGTTTATTCCGGGAATGGAGCCGGACCTGCTGGCAGCGCTGCCGACGGGCGGTGTGCAGATGCTGCACAGGGCAAATCGTGAGCAGTGGCGACTCTGGCTGCTGCGGAAAAGAAAGCATGACCAGGGTTGAGCTTCTGCAGCTGCTGGGAATTCTTTCCGGTTTGATGTTTGTCGGCAGCCTGCTGGTTGTACCCTGGCTGGTAAGCCGTCTGTCGGACGAGTTTTTTATCCGTCACCGGCAACGGGTCGGGCAGCGCCGGAAACGTCATCCGGTTCTGACCGTTCTGTTATGGCTGTTGCGAAACAGTATCGGCATGGTCCTGCTGGGGAGTGGATTGGCCATGTTGGTTCTGCCCGGTCAGGGTATTCTCACCATTTTGGTCGGCATCGCCCTGATGGATTTTCCGGGAAAATATCGATTGCTGGAGCGATTTGTCCAGCTGAAACAGGTACGCAGGAGTTTGAACTGGATACGTCGTAAAGCCGGGAAACCGGAGTTTGTGTTTGAAATGATAAATAAGGGATAAGAAATCAGGAGGTTGAAGGTTGATTGTTAATTCTCAACCTTCAACCTGGTTT
>CAZPXI010000074.1:0-10436 GCA_964590715.1 uncultured Desulfobulbus sp. | reverse complement strand
TGGGCGCCAATCAATTTGTCGATGAACGGCTGGTTGTTCCCGATGATGAACTCAGCCTGCATCAGGGTGTTATTGCTCCCTGGAACAGGCGAAAACTTGCCACCTATTCCAGCCAGTGGCAGGAGGCCCTTTCCCGTCATTACGGCTTTGACCTGGAAACGCCGTTTAACAAACTGCCCCCAAAGATCCAAAAGAAAATTTTATATGGAACCGGGCGGGAAAAGATAGAATTTCAGCACCAGCGGGGGAGAAGAAAACTCATCTCCACCATTACCTTTGAAGGGATTATCCCCCGTTTGAACCGTTTGTTCCGGGAAACTACCTCCAACCGGGTACGGGAAGAGGTGGCCCGTTTCATGAATGAACAGCCCTGCCCCGGATGCCATGGAGCCCGCCTGAAACCGGAGGCCCTGGCCGTACGAATCGGCCGCTGGTCGATTATGGAGATGACGGCGCTGTCGATTGAGCAGCTCATTGTTGAACTGGGCAAGATAGAATTTGAAACCCGTGAGGCGTTTATTGCCGAGCCTATCCTCAAGGAAGTACTTGAGCGCCTGTCTTTCCTGCAGGGGGTCGGACTTGGATATCTTTCGCTGGAGAGGAAATCCGGTACCCTTTCCGGCGGCGAAGCCCAGCGGATCCGGCTGGCCTCTCAGATCGGTTCCCAGTTGGCCGGAGTCTTGTATATCCTTGACGAGCCAAGTATCGGCCTCCATCAGCGGGATAACAACAAACTGATTAAAACTCTGCTCAGGCTGCGGGATCTCGGCAATACCGTGATCGTGGTTGAACATGATACCGACACCATCGCCGTTGCCGACCATGTACTTGATATCGGTCCCGGAGCCGGAGTTCATGGGGGCGAGATTTTGTATTCCGGCAATGTTGCCGGTCTGCTTGACTGTACGGATTCCCTGACCGGCGGCTACCTGTCGGGCCGACTTGAAATAGCGGTCCCGAAAAAACGACGCAAAGTCAAAAAGAGTAAAGCCCATGGCCTTGTTGTTCAGGGTGCGACAACCAATAATCTGCAGGAGGTGACGGTTCGTTTTCCCCTGGGCGTCATGACCTGTGTGACCGGGGTTTCAGGTTCCGGCAAGAGTTCACTGGTTATTGAAACACTGTTTAATGAGGCTCGCCGTTTTTTTCAGGATGGCGGCAGCTGGCGGGGGGCCAAAGGTCGTCTTGTCGGGCTTGAGAATATTGACAAGGTTATTGATATTGACCAGAGTCCCATCGGCAGGACACCACGTTCCAACCCGGCGACCTATACCGGAGTGCTGACCCCGATCCGGGAACTGCTCGCCCGCTTGCCGGAATCCAGGGCCCGGGGCTACAAGATCGGTCGTTTCAGCTTTAACATCAAGGGCGGGCGCTGTGAGGCCTGTGAAGGTGACGGAGTCATCAAGATTGCCATGCATTTCCTGCCGGATATCTATGTGACCTGTGAGCGCTGTCTGGGCAAACGATACAACCAGGAAACTCTGGATATCAGGTACCGGGGCAAGAATATAGCAGATATTCTGGCCATGACCGTGGAGGAGGCCCTGGAGTTTTTTCAGAATATTCCCCCGATTAAGAACAGGTTACAGACTGTTTTTGATGTCGGGCTTGGCTATATTACCCTGGGGCAGTCTTCGGTAACTCTTTCCGGCGGAGAGGCCCAGCGGGTCAAACTGGCCAAAGAGTTGAGTAGACGTTCGACCGGGAAAACCCTCTATATCCTTGATGAGCCGACCACAGGCCTCCATCCCGCCGATATCCAGCACCTGTTAAAAGTCCTTGGCCGCCTGGTTGACAGCGGTAATACCGTCATCGTCATCGAACATAATCTTGATGTAATTAAAACGGCTGATTATATCATCGATATCGGACCGGAAGGTGGTGACGGCGGCGGCAGAATTGTTGCCTATGGAACACCTGAGGACGTGGCCGCTTGCCCGGAATCGTATACCGGAATGTTTCTGAAACAGACGCTGGTGCCTGAATCCAGCGGCAGGGAAAAAACTAGTTGAGCGGTACACGCCATAAGTGGTATGTTCCAGACCAATTATGTGCGTTATTGATGCGGTTACATGCGGAAAGAAGTCACGATTTAACCCATGGATGAACACGGATGGTTTTAAAAATCAGTGTTTTGTATGAAAGTCAAGAGACGCTTACTCTTGACGTAACTTGTTGATTTTCATGGTTCGTTGTGGCTGTGACCTTAAAACCCGAAGTCTGCGCTTCGCTCCGCTTACCTGGTCCAGCCATGCTGGTCGATCCGTGTGCATCCGTGGTTCTGAAATTTTATTAACATAAACAACCCGAGGAAAGAAGATGAGTGAACAGAATGAAAATCCCGAAGAGATGCCGGTTTTCCGGATGCAGAAGATGTATGTGAAAGATCTCTCCTTTGAGAGTCCCAATGCGCCGGGGATTTTTCTGGCCCGAGGTCAGGAGCCCAAGGTCGATTTCAACCTGCAGCTCAGCAATCAGAAAATCGACGATGATCACTACGAAGTAACCATCAATATAACGGCAAAAATTCTCGACAGTAAGAGTGATGATACGGTGATGTTTGTCGTGGAGATTGAGCATGCCGCAGTCTTTCTGATGAAGAATATTCCGGTGGAGCACATGGAGCGGGTTATGGCCGTGGACTGTCCGCTTATGCTCTTCCCCTTCACCCGTCAGATAGCCAGCCAGATATCCGTTGATGGTGGTTTTATGCCCTTTCTCATGGAGCCGATTAATTTCGTTGCCCTCTATGAAAATGCACAGCGGGAGAAGAAAGATTCTTAAGGGTAGGAATTAGAGATTAGGGATTAAAGACATACTGCCCCGGAAGAAGAAAAAAAGGGGGGCTGGTCATCATCTTGACGACCAGCCCCCCTTTTTTGTTTTTCAGGAAGTCTCTTTTTATTAAATTTTACATGGTTTGAGCAAAGTCATCGACCAGGGTTTCAACAGCCTTTTCAGTGGCACTTTCAAACAACTGGTCATACTGATAATCGGCAAACATGGTTTTCGGCGAGACCTTCACATCGACCCGGTTGGTCCAGACCACATCTCCGGTATAGGCATCCTGAACCCAGATTCGCAACTGGACTACGGCTTGGGGGGCATCTCCTGTGTTATGAGCCATATGTCCAAGGCCGGCCCCAACCGCTCCCCAAGTTATTGCATTTGCAGTCGTTGCATCAATTGAGCCGAACAACTGGTTGGTTCCATCGGGATTCCAAGGGCCGTCAGCCCAGCTGTTACCGGCAATGGCACCATACATGCCGCCTGCAATCATATTGCCCCAGTTATCATACTTGTCTGATTTGGCCTGACCAAAGGCAATTTTGTTGGTTGAACCGGTAATAAATCCGATAATGCCTTTTTTCATTGGTGACCAGGAGGGATCCTGGCGGGTCTTGTATTGAATGATCCGGCCACGCATGATGTAATCGGCATTGAAATGACGACCGATTTTAATGATTTCCTGCTGGGTCAGACCATGGGTGCCGGGAGAGGTCATCGCCGTCGAGCTGTTTCTGCTGCTGGCTATGTCTGCATATCGCTGTATTTCAGCCTTCATCCTGGGGGACCATTCACCGTCCTGTATTTCGTCGTCCAGGGTGCTGCTATTCCTGTTTTTATAGGCCGTCACGTTGATTATGTTCTGGTTGACCAGATACATGAACACGTCTTCTTCGACCGGCAGGGAGAAGCTGTTACTGACCAGCTGATCGGTCAGGTTTGAGCTGATATACAGGTTCCTGTGATAGGCATTGGCAATATCATCACCCTCTGAATAGTCGGCAAAGGGAAGAACGACCATGGTTTTTTCGCTCCCGGCCAAACTCTTTTTGACTGGTGATACTTTGAGCGATTCCTTGACCGTCTGGCCACAACCACTGATCAGCACTGCCAGTAACCCGCAAAGTAGGTATCGACTAAGTTTCATTCTCTTTCTCCTGTTCTTCTCTGTGTCAGGTTGGGTCATATAACTCTTGGGGTAAGCAGGATGACGAGTTCTCTTTTTTCCATTGTTTTTTCTTCAACTCCGAAAAGGTATCGTATGAACGGTATATCCCCGAGTATCGGAGCAAAATCACCTGTTTTTGATTCAACACTGTCAATCAGGCCGCCGATGATCAGCATCTCGCCGTTGTTGACCTGAACTATAGTCGACATTTCCCGGATCCCGACCTTGGGTAGGCCGACTTCAAGACCGTCACCAAAGGTTTTATAGTAAATATCCTGACCATTCACCGGGATAAGATCCGTAGTGATCGGGGTAAGGTGCAGGATAACACTGTGGTCATCAACGATGGAGGCCACAACGCCCATGGCAACACCCTCGACAACATTGTCGACTTCGGCTGTGTAGCTGATGGAACTGCTGTTTCCGGTCCCGGAATCGAGATTTTTAGTTACGGTCTTGATGTAGGCTGTATCCTTACCCACTGAGATGAGGGCAGGCTGGCCGTTGAGCACCGTCAGTTTCGGGTTGGACAGCACTTTTGCATCCCCCTGTTCATTCAAGGCATTGAGCATGACGTTGAAGGGAGCTGCTGCCAGGGACACCTTGCTGAGAAAGGGTTCGTACCCTGGCGTACCATCTTTATTCGGTCTGTCCATTTGCGGGTAAACTTGACCCAAAGCTCCGCCTGATCCAAATTCGACGATTCCACTCAGGTTGAAATTTTTGAGTACAGCGCTCCAGTCCAGTCCGATTTTTGAATTATCCTGCAGGTAAACTTCGATTATTTTCGCCTCAATGATAACCTGCCGGTAGAGTTCTTTTTTCAGGTTTTTAAGATAATATGCCACTTTCTTCAGCATGGGCCGGGGCGCGGTGACCGTGATCAGGCCGACGGATTTATCAACGATATAATAGGAGCCACTGTGTGAACGCTGGTGGGTTTCCGCACTCGCTCCCTGATCAACGGCCTGATTCCCTTCCGGGGTGGCCGTATCAGCGACCGGTGCAGCGGCGGTCTCAGCGGTTGTGGCCCACTGCTGCATGATGACATCAAGATTATCCGTCACATTTTGCCAGATATCAAAGGTATTGTCGTCGCTTGTTATTTTGACGGTACCCTCGGTACCGCTGGCCGCGGCTCTGTCGGTCAAATAGTTGCCGCCCACCGTGGAGGTGTACGTTCCCTTCATGTTGGGCAGTGAGATGTAGAACCGTTTGGTTTCACGGTATTTGATAATGATTGTGTTATCTTGAACTTCGTGGAAATAATCGACTTGGCGCAGCAGGTTGTCCAGGGCTTCAAAAAAGTTGTCATCGGCCTTGATATTCACGTCAACCTTTACGGATTGATCGACATCGCTGGCCCAGCTGACACTCATCCCTTTCAGATTGCCCAGCCGCTTGACGATATCCCATAGCGGTTGCGGTCCTTTGGTGGAGGTGATGTTGGCACCCACTTTTAGAGCATACTTTTCCTCTTCCTGACTCAGGGCATTGTCGGTTTCTTCACTGGCGACAACATATCCGGGGTTCCGGTACCTGACAGGCAGTTGTGCCGGTTGCTGTGCTGCAACAGCTTTTTCCATGGCAACCTGTTCGGCGCTTGGCGGTTCAACTGCTGCCGCCTGCTCCTTGTTGCTGCAACCGGTGACCGATGCCAGCATCAGAAAGCAGAAGCAGAGAATCAAAGTGTGTCGTAGTTTCATAAGTTTTTCCTCTGTCCACAGACCAGGTGTTGAATTACATGGGCTGACTAAGGGCAATTCTGCCCTGAATATATTTTTTAAGATCCGGCGCTATACGATAACCGGAAAGCAGAATTTTTTTGTACTCTGCTCCGGCATTCGCATGGTTCCCGTTTTTGTCAAGTATCCGTGCCTTTGCTATCATCGAATCCAGATTTTCACCGTACAGTGAGTTGTATTTTTTAAGAAGTTTCAAAGCATCGGTGTATCGTTGCTGCTCTTCACTGAAAACGGCATAACTGAGCAGAGCTTCCTTTAGTGGTTTTCTGCCCTGGACGGACTGATCGAAATACTGTTGAGCTTTTTTGGCCTCCTGCATATTTGCCGAGGCGATGGCCGCATTCAATGAGGCTCCGGTCAGGGTCGGATCGGCGACCAATGCCTTCTGGGCAAAAAACAGGGCCTTAGCATTCTGGCGCAACTGAACCAGATACAAAGAAGAAATCTTATTGGCCAGTTTTGCATTGTCCGGCCATTTTTCCAGGCCCAGTTCATATTGATGGGCGGCAGTTTCAAATTCTTCCCGTTTTTCGAACCGCTGGGCTCTGGAAATAAACTTTTTGGCTGCAACCACGGTTTTGGGAATCTGCATCTGCTGCTGGATCAGGATAGCTTCCTGCTCAGTGACCGTTTCATCGGTCTCAAAGCTCAGGTTGTCTTCAGCCCGCTCCGGCCAGGAAAAAGTCTTGTTTTTAGGCAGGATCACTATAGTGTTGAACCGTTCTTCTTTTTGCAGGTCTTTCAGATTAAGGATAATATCCAAGGCAAAATCCCAAGGCACGTCATTGAGGGCCAGGGTCAGCGAGCCGCTCACCGCTTCATCTACAACAATATTTGTCTTGCTCACCTCGCGCAGGAGTCGAAAAACATTGTGCAGGTCGATCTTGTAAAAATCAACAGTAATCCGCTCCTTGTTGTATCCGGAGAAATTAAACGCATCCTTCATGGAGTCAGATACAGACTGCGCATTGACTGCTTCGGCTCTCAACTGAAGGGGGTCAACTTCCGGTAACTGTTTTTCAATAGTCTGTTTTCTTTGAATCAGCGCACTGAGCTCATCGGACTTGGCTGTTTCCCGGATACGAATTTCAACTCCGTTTTTTAAAGGGCTTACCTGGAACGGAAACAGGGTATCTTGCGAAGAATCAAATACAAAACGCAGCCCTGTGCCTCTTTTGGCAACCCGTATTCCGGCAAGAGCTGTACCAACCTTTTGTTCTTTAATAAGGGTGTCACCTGTGACATTATTCACATCAACATAGAGACGCGGAGGAACCGTACCTTTTCGATCGAGAACATCATAGTTGTATGAGGAAACTTTGCCGTTTCCCAACAGTTGTACCTTTGTTTCATTTGGTGTGGTGCTCACCTTAATGTCGTTTATTTCTGAGGCAACTCCGTTTTCGGATTTGATCGCTGTGGCTGCCTTCGGCTGTTTTTTCCCGGTATTCAGGGTAATGGCAATGTTGTTTGCTTTCTGGACCACGGAAAAAGGACGCGATTCTTCAAGGGTAAAGGTAAAGCGCGTCAATGGAGGCGTGGTATCCGTGATATCACTGGTCGCAAGTGTTATACCGCTTTTTTCAGGCAGGGTGATGGCTGCACCTTGAGCAAGTGTTGCCTCGGCAATGTCAACCACGATCCTGGCCGGTTTAAACAGTTCGTAAACCGTGTAGGTAGGTGGTGTTGTTCCCTTTATAGTAATGTCCAGTGTGTCACCCTGTTGTACACTGGAGACAGCTGTGATGGTATTTTTACCGGCATCTGCAGCAAGACCGTTGACAGCACTGCACAACAGGAGCATAAGGGCAAATAGCCCGCACCTGGCAGGCAGGTTTTTCCTATGCTGGACAGGTAAAGAAAAATAACGCATATCTATTGTTCTCCCTCTTTCTTCAGACGCATTATAACGGTGGTCTTCAAGTCTTTGCCGGCACGGGTACGGGCAGTTTCAACGATGAGAACCTGGTTGGGGGTTATTTGGGTGACAATACCGCGTCGCCCAATGGGCGTGCCTTCGTTGAGAATGTAGCCTTTACCGGTAACGTCTTCTACCATGGCTATTTTTTGCGAAGTAGATTCCAGAACTGCGACCAAGGTCAACTGTCCGGGCTCAAATTTTTGCATTCCACTGAGTTCTCCCTCGCCATCATCTATAATTTCATTGGGATCCAGTTTCGGCGTGGAAGCCTTTTTCGTAAGAAACGGGACAAAAGGATCAGGTCGTCCTTCAAGCTTATATTCGAAATCATCAGCCTTTTGTTCCGTGCCGAGTGGTCCAAGCGGTTCGAGCACGTCGGTTGCCGGTATTAGTGTGCCGGCCTGCGAGCTCATTCCGTAAAGCACTGTGAGCAAAAAGCTGCAACTTAGAATTTTTAAAGTACGTGTATTCCACATGGAAAATGTATCCTACGGTGATCGTTAGGCTATTTTTTCTTTTTTTTACCCTTCTTCGGTTTTTGAAGAGGTGCGTTGGTGAACCGATAAGTGACTAAACGGCAGGTGGAGTTTAACAGCATCTCTCCTCCCTCTTGTCTTGGCGAAGCCATTTTGATATTGTTGACAACAACAATCCGATCAAGCTTGCTCACCTGATCAAGAAAAAAACCCAAGTTGTGATATGGACCGCGGATAGCAATATCGACTGGTATTTCTGCATAAAAGTCCTTAAGTGCTTCGGCTCCAGGCTTAAAGGAGAGGAAATCGAGACCAGCGCCCTTGCCGAGATCGGAAATGTTACGCAAAAGGTCCGGGATTTCCTTTGTTTTTGGTAGAACAACAGCCGCTATTTCAAATTCCTTTCGGGTTTTTTCAATCTCCGCCTTATATTTCGGCAGTTCACGGGCGGCCTTCCTGGCCTTGTTGAGATCGGTTCTGGCTGAAACAATCTGTTTATTCAAGGATATAATTTTATCCTCACCCGGTTTGTAGACCAGAAAATAGAATAAGGCCACCGGAACAACCACTGCTGCCAGGATGATGCCGATTTTTACCTTCTTGTCGAGGGGAATATACTTCTCGTCTAAAAAGGTATCAAATTTTTTTTCTGAATTACTGGAAGCCATGGGATAGGAAACTCGCTATTTTTGTTCTACTTTTTTTTTCTTCTCGGGTACACCGATAGAACAGGAAAGGGAAAATGATTTCAGATTTCGTCCGGCAAAGGCCTTCAGTGACGAGTTCGCTAGATTGACATTCTTAATATATGGTGATTGTTTTAAATCTTCCATGTACTTGGCGATCGTCCGGTTATCGAGGGCCATTCCAGCAATCTGAAGAACGTTTCCGCTTTGTTTGAGCGAGGTCAGCCACATCCGCTTACTTGGCAATATGTTCGCAACTTCGTCAAGAATGTGGACGGTCAGAGAGGACTGGGCTTGCAATTTGTGTATAATGGCGATGCGTTTTTCCAGTAACTTTTTATCTGCCTCCAGCTTTTTGATCTGGTTGAGCGTCTTTGTGTACCGTTGCTTGTCCCGCTTGATTTTGCTGAACTCCTGCTGCAGCTGCCCGGCCTTGCTCGATTGTTGGAAACCAACGGCACCAAGAAGAACCAGTAGTGCGACCACGGCAAGGGCAAAAAACGTTATTTGCTGTTTTGCCTGAGCCCTGCGTTTTATTTCGCGGACGGGAAGTAAGTTTATGCGTACCATAGAGACTCTAAAAGGATGCCGGGCGGATTGCAAGACCCGCAGCAATTGCCATTTCCGGTGCAATGGAATCAATATAATCCGGGTCGATTTTCTTTGTATTGATCTTCATCTTCAGGAAAGGATTAAAAGAAACAACATCAATCCCCGTCTCTTTCTGGATAAAAGATTTTAAGCCCTTGATTTTGGAGCCGCCACCACTGAGAATAAGTCGTTCCAGCGGCCTGTCCGGGTGATTACCCGCGTAGAGATCAATGGCTTTTTTAATTTCCAGAACCCACTGAGTACAGGTTTGGTTAAAGATGTCTTCTACTTCCTTTCTGTTCTCATCGGTTGGGATACGGCCAAGCTTTATCTTTTCGGCCTCTTCATATTCCACTCCGAGTGTATTGGCTATCTGTTCGGTCAGCTGGTCGCTTCCAACCACGATATCGCGGGCAAGTACGGATGCGCCATCGGCAATGATATTGATGTTCATTTTGGACGCGCCGATGTCGACCAAGGCAACATTTGTAATGGAGTCGGTGGTTGTTTCCCAGATGTTTTCCAAGGCAAAACCGTCGACATCCACCAGGACCGGCTGCAGTTTCTGTTCCTCCAGCATGATCAGATACTCATCAATCACTTCTTTTTTCGCCGCCACCAGCATGACATCGGTTCGTTCTCCCTCTTCTCCGCTGGTTTGCAGATCCTGAAAATCCAGGTAGACCTCATCGACATCAAAGGGGATGTACTGCTCAGCTTCCCTGGTTATATGGTCAAACAGTTCTTCCTCTTCCATAACCTCAAGGTTGAGCTTTTTAACTATAACCGAATAGCCGGAGATGGAGATACCGACTTTACTGTTTTTAATTTTGAGGTTTTTAAACAGGGCGGCAATAACCTCTCCCACCTCATCCGGCTCCTGCAGCACGCCGTCCTCAACCGAACCCGGAGGAAGAGCGGCACTGCCAAGAGCAATAAGACTATAGCTTTTGCCCGTTTTTCGTAGCTGGCAGACCTTGACGGCAGAGGAGCCGATATCGACACCGGTAACCAGATTTTCTTTTTTTGCCATAGGACGATTGTTCCTGTTTTGCAGGA
>CAZPXI010000073.1:9106-10443 GCA_964590715.1 uncultured Desulfobulbus sp. | reverse complement strand
GGCCCATGTTTTCCCGGCGGCAGTACTGAAAATAAATTTCATGACCAAGACGGGGGCAGCGGATCTGGACGCTCTTCCCCGGCGGGGCTGCAGGACGGGTCATATCAGGCCTGCCCTCGCCCTTTGCCGGTTGCAAACAGCTCGAACATCTTTTCAAAGACGACCGGAATGGAAGATGCCTGCGCTCCGGCGGATCCGGCATAGGTTTTCGTCAACTCAAAGGCCCGTTCAAAGGCCTCAACATATCTTGTGTCCTCCTCAGGCTGCTGTACTACCTTGACCAACTCCTGGGCCAACTGATCATCCATATCTGCCTCCAAAAAGATAATAATCCGCTACTCATCGCCCAACTCAACAAGTAGATTATCAAGGCCATTGCATGGCTCCATGCAATACCCTGAGAAGAATGAGCGTATCGTCATGAACACGGTATGGGAGAAGGTATGATGTGCCGGTTATGATAAATTCACGAGTTCCGGGTTTTCTCCCTGGGCGTCCAATACCTGGCTGCAAGACAAGATCTTCTTCAACCCTACGGATAATTTTCCGGGCAAGTTTTTTAGCCGCTCCCGGCTTGTCTTGCTCAATATAGGTCCGCAGGTTCTGCAGGTCATCAACGGAATTCCTGGTCCACCTTACCCGCATTCCGGTTTGCCCGACTCATTTTGAGTGTCCCAACTATCAACCCAGGTTTTTACGGCATCATGATCGATTAAGCGCCCATTTTCCAAATCATCCAGCCCGGTCTCTATGGCCTGAAGCTGCCAGGCTTCCCTTTCGAGATATGCCTTAACCGCTTCAACAATACAAAAAGATTTTGACCGCTGACTTGCTTCAGCCAGCCTGTTGAGCTGCTGAGCAAGATCTTCGGGCATGCGTACACTCAGTGTCATTGTCCCCATAAGTTCACCTCTTGTATGCATTGTAATACATTTCTCCATCTATAAACAGTCTGTTTATGTTTTTTTGGTTGCACACACCAATTCTTTTACCGTTACCCTGAGACTTGTTGACGGAACTGATCGCCTGCACAATGTACCGATCAAACCACGTATCCGGGTAAAAATTACCCGGAAGTACATTACAGCTGTGTAATTCTTTTACAATACAGTATTCGCTCCCAAGAAGAAAAAACCGCATCGACAGATCAATCCCTGTAATTTCAACAAATTATGGTTTTTAAAATTTCTGGCACGATACTGGCAATAATCAAGGCAAATGACAACGACAGGCAGACGGAAGACATTGATGCCTGCGGCAACAAGTTGACATTTTTTGATCTTTTCTTCCTTTTGCCCCGGCAGGTTCCCCCTCCTTTTCCTGCCGGGGTTTTTTTT
>CAZPXI010000073.1:5685-9006 GCA_964590715.1 uncultured Desulfobulbus sp. | reverse complement strand
CCGCAGTTCAAACATCCGCAAATTCCAGGCAGACAACAGCCACGCAAGTTCAAACAGCAGGCTGCGGGCTCCGGCTTTATCATCAGCAGCGACGGCCACATCCTGACCAACAATCACGTAGTTGAAGGGGCCGACAAGATAACGGTTCGCCTGGATGATGAACGTGAATTCGACGCCGAAGTCGTGGGCACCGATCCCCAGTCCGATGTAGCCCTGATCAAAATCGACGGCAAGAACCTTCCGACCCTGCCCCTGGGAGATTCCGATAAACTTGAAGTTGGCGAATGGGTCATTGCAATCGGCAGCCCCTTTGAACTCAACCAGACCGTAACCGTAGGAGTAGTCAGCGCCAAAGGCCGCAACCGGATGGGCATTAACGATTACGAAAATTTCATTCAAACTGATGCCGCCATCAATCCGGGCAACTCCGGCGGGCCGCTGTTAAATATCCATGGTGAAGCCATCGGTATAAACACAGCCATCTTCTCCCGCAGCGGCGGCTACATGGGGATCGGCTTTGCCATCCCCATCAATATGGCCAAAAACATCGAGCAGCAGCTCCTCAAGCACGGCAAGGTCACCCGCGGCTGGCTCGGAGTTATGATACAGGACGTGGATAAAGACCTTGCAAAATCATTTGACCTCGACACCACCCAGGGCGTACTCATCTCCGGAGTGACTGAAAAATCTCCGGCCGAAAAATCCGGGGTGAAACAGGGTGATGTGATTACAGCCATTGACGGAAAAACGCTGGCAAATGTTGCCGAACTCCGGAATTCCATAGCCATGACCGCCCCGGGAACCAAGGTTACCCTGACTATCATCCGTGACGGCAAAGAACGGAAGCTTCCGGTGACTATTGGTGAGCAGCCCTCTGATTTCGGTTCGGTGGCGAAACAATCCGGGAAATCACCGCTGGGTAAAATGGGCCTTTCCCTCCAGGATCTGACCCCGGAACTGGCCGATCAGTTCGGGTACCAAAAAAATCAGGGCATCCTGATAGCTGGTGTTGATCCGGACAGCCCTGCCGGACGGGTTGGTCTGCAGGCCGGGCAACTTATTGAAGAGGTAAACAAAACTCCGGTGAAAAACCTGAATGAACTGGAGCAGATTCTTGCCAAATCAAAAAACCCGAAACAGGTTCTCCTACGGGTCAGGGCGGGTGAGTACAGCCAGTATGTTGTTCTACGGGCCGAATAATTATTTATATTTTCTTATTTACCTCCGGTATCCATAAAGATGCCGGAGGTTTTTTTAATTTTTCCCTTTCTCTCTCATGTCAGACTCCTTAGATCAGCTTATCCAGGCCATCCGGATCTTTGCCGATGATCGCAACTGGGAACAGTTCCACAGCCCAAAAAATCTGGCCACGGCTCTCATTGTCGAGGCCGGTGAGCTGGCGGAACATTTTCAATGGCTCACCCAGGATCAGAGCCGTACCCTCTCAACAGAGGCAAAGGAAGCTGTTGCCATGGAAATGGCCGATGTGCTGATTTATCTGTGCCGGTTAAGTGATCAGCTGGATATCGACCTGCCGGCAGCTGCTGAGAAAAAAATGGCCATCAATGGAGAAAAATACCCGGTTGAACAGGCCATCGACAGTGCTGAGAAATATACCGCCTGGAAAAAGAAATCGTGAAGCCGGAGCAGCAGGCCGTTTCCTTCTTTTTTCCTGATCAGGAAATCCAGCGACTCACACCCATCGGAAGCGGCAACGTCAACGACACCTGGCAGGTCCGGCTTGTTTCCGGTACGTATGCGATTCTTCAGAAACTCAGCCCGGCCGTCTTTCCCGACCCTGCTCTGGTCACCGCCAACCTGAAAGCGGTAACCGACCACCTGCACCAGGAGTTGAAGAAAAAGAACGATACATCCATCCAGGTCCCGCAACTTCTGCATTCCCCAGCTGGTGAGGCAAACTTCCTCGACCACCAGGGCAATCATTGGCGAATGCTCTCTTATATCCACAATTCCCGGACATTGACGGTGCTGGATTCACCTGTTCAGGGCAGGGAAATCGGCCGGTTATTGGGCTGCTTTCACCAGCTGCTCTCCACCCTTGAGCCGACTGATCTACATGACCCCCTGCCCGGATTTCATGTGACCAGCAGCTACCTGAAAGACTATGATGACATCCGTCGACGCAATGCACGCCCTACCGGTACACAAGAAAAAGAATGTGCCTCAATGATTAAACGATTCCGCGATCGGGCGGACATTCTTGAACGCCACCGGGCAGAGTTAGGTACCGGAATAATCCACGGCGATCCCAAGGTCGCAAATTTTCTTTTTTCTCGCGAGAACGATACAGTAATCAGTCTAATTGATCTAGATACGGTTATGCCTGGTCTCCTGCTCCATGATCTCGGCGACTGTCTCCGTTCCTGCTGCAATCCTGTGGGTGAGGATATTGAAGATCCTGGAACAGTTTCCTTTGATGAAAAACTTTTTACCGCAGTTATGGAAGGCTACTGCAGCCAGGCGTCCGATCTGCTCGGTCCACAAGATCAGCAACTGCTCATCGATGCGGCCTGGTTGATCAGCTTTGAGCTCGGCCTGCGTTTTTTTACTGATCATCTTGCAGGCAATCACTATTTCAAGATCCAGCGCCCGGGCCAGAATCTGCACCGGGCCCTTGTCCAGTTCCACCTTTCCGACTCCATTCTCAAGCAACGCAGCAGGCTTGATCTTTTATGGCAACAGATTATGATGACCCAAAAAAATCCAACCTCAAATTTCTGATGGGTTAAACTTCGTCCAGCGCACTGGAAACTTGGGATGAACAACCCCGCCGCAAGTGGACGGGGTATTAAAATTGTTTTACGCCCCAAGGGGCTGGGTATTAAACCCGAGCTACGTAATAAAAAATATGCATCCATATCTTACTCAGTTTATGACTATTGCCGTTGTCCACCTGCTGGCAGTGGCAAGCCCGGGCCCGGACTTTGCAGTTGTTGTCCGCCAGTCCATCACCTACGGCCGAAGAACCGCCCTGTGGACCAGTTTAGGTATCGGCTGCGGAATTTTAATTCATATCGGCTACTCACTGCTCGGAATCGGCCTGATCGTCTCCCAGTCCATTGCCCTGTTCAGTGTCATGAAAATAATCGGTGCCCTGTATCTTATCTATCTCGGCACAAAAGCAATTCGGGCAAAACCGATGAACAGCGCCGAAATCTACACTCGGGAGAATCAAAAAAACCTGCCGACAACCCTGCAGGCCATGCGCACGGGTTTCTTCACCAACGGCCTTAACCCGAAGGCAACGCTCTTTTTTCTTTCCCTGTTTACCGTGGTGATTGATCCAGCCACCCCGCTTGC
>CAZPXI010000073.1:4036-5585 GCA_964590715.1 uncultured Desulfobulbus sp. | reverse complement strand
GCAGGAACCGTTGACCTATACCCACGGATCAGGAGAACTGATGCCCGGGCTGGAGGAAATATTGACCGGTATGCAGGAAGGAGAGAAACGAGAGGGAATCCTGGCGCCGGAAAAAGGCTATGGCCCGCAAAACCCTGAGGCACTGATTGAAATCCCCCGGGATCACCTGCCGCCCGAGGCCTGGAAGGAAGGCGCCCTGCTGCAGGCTGCCGGGCCCAAGGGTGAACAGATCGAAGGCGTGGTCAACGAGCTCAAAGAAAACAATGCAGTGGTCGACTTCAACCATCCCCTGGCCGGAAAAAGTATCGGCTTTACTGTAAAGATTTTAAGCGTCCGATGACAAACTCCCCATTTACCCTGCTGTCTTCATCCAGTGAATGCAGTGCCCGCTGCGGGGAAGTCACCACCCAGCACGGCACGATCAAGACCCCGGTCTTCATGCCGGTGGGCACTCTGGGCACGGTCAAGGCCGTTACCCCTGAAAACCTGGTTGATCTCGGAGCACAGATTATTCTCGGCAACACCTATCACCTCTTTATCCGTCCCGGCCATGAGCTGATCAGGCAGTTCGGCGGCCTGCACGGATTCATGCACTGGGACAAACCGATCCTTACCGATTCAGGTGGGTTTCAGATATTCAGCCTGAAAGATCTGGCAAAAATCACCGAACAGGGGGCTGAATTCCGCTCCCACCATGATGGTGCCCGCCTCTTTTTAAGCCCCGAAGATGCCGTCCATGTCCAGGAGGCCCTGGGCTCGGATATCATGATGGTGCTGGATACCTGTATTCCCTACCCGGCCGACCGTAAGGAGGCCGACAAGGCCACAGCCCTGACCGGGCGCTGGGCCAGGCGCTGCCGGGATGCCCAGACTGATACCGGCCAACTGTTGTTTGGCATTGTTCAGGGCGGAATGTATCCGGATATGCGCAAACGATCCGCCGAGGAACTGATCGACATCGGCTTTGACGGCTACGCCATCGGCGGCCTTTCCGTGGGCGAGCCCAAGGACTTGATGCAGGAAATGCTTGCCGCCACGGTGCCGCACCTGCCCGCTGATTTTCCCGTGTATTTGATGGGGGTCGGCACCCCTGAGGATCTGATGGAGGGCGTGTACCGGGGGGTTGACATGTTTGACTGCGTTATGCCCACCCGTAACGCCCGAAATGGAATGCTCTTTACTTCATCGGGCAGACTTGTTATAAAAAACAGTCGTTATCGGGACGACCATAAACCGGTGGATGAACAGTGTACCTGTTATACCTGCCGTAACTATTCCCGGGCGTACCTGCGGCATCTTTTTCAATGTCGCGAAATACTGGCCTACCAGCTCAACAGTATCCATAATCTGCACTACTACTGTTCACTGATGGCTTCAATGCGAGAGGCAATTGCTGCAGATCGCTTTTTGGATTTTCGCCGGGCTTTTTATGCCGGGCGTGAACAATAAAATCGGCGTTGGTGTGTGGTTGAAGCCAGTGTCTACTCAACTTTTATCAAACAGGGAGAAACCCAAATGACAGGAATTGCCTATGCACAGGGTGCAGCAG
>CAZPXI010000073.1:0-3936 GCA_964590715.1 uncultured Desulfobulbus sp. | reverse complement strand
ATCAAACAGGGAGAAACCCAAATGACAGGAATTGCCTATGCACAGGGTGCAGCAGCAGGAGCAGGAGCAGCTGGTGGCATCGCTTCCTTTGTGCCCCTTATCCTTATTTTTGTTGTCTTTTATTTTCTGCTCATCCGGCCCCAGCAGAAAAAAGCCAAACAACATCAGGCCTATCTCAATGATCTGAAAAAAGGGGAAAAAGTCATTACCGGTGGTGGAATTCATGGTCGGATCACCGGCCTGACCGACTCCACAGTTACCCTTGAAATTGCCGAAAATGTCCGAATCAAGGTGACCCGGAGTTCCATCATGGGTTCGGCCGAGGCCATGGCAAAAGCCCCTGCAAAAGGTGGCAGTTGAGGAATAGGCGGTTGCTGACACCTTCATCGTGCATGAAGACAGTACAGGCCGACGAACCGGGATATACCCGGTCTGTCGGCCTTTTTTATCGGCGCACGGAGGTATGGAACAGATCGTTTTTCAGGGAACGAACAGCGACCACCCACTGATCGTTTCCGACCAGTACCCCCTGCGCAGCCTGCGTTTTACCGGCAAGTCACGACAAAGCTGCATCAACCTGCAGCAACCACATACCCTTCAGCTTGCCTACACCCGCTGGATGATGTCCGCCCTGCTCTTCAGCGGCCGCCCGAAACGCATGCTTCTCCTTGGACTCGGCGGCGGCGCCTTGGTCCACTTTCTGCTCCACCATCACCCGCATCTGCAGATCGATGTGGTTGAAAAATCAGAAAAAGTTATAGAACTGGCCCGAAAATATTTCGGAATTCCCGTCCAGAAACATCTGCATATTCACCACCAGGATGCCGAATCATTCTGCAGCAGGTCAAAGGCTGCACCAAACAGGTACGATCTTATTCTCATCGACATCTTTGACGCTGATGCCATGGCGCAGCCCATGTATCGCCATAATTTTTTCAGCAACCTCTGCATACTCCTGACTGAGAAAGGTGTGCTCGCGGCCAACCTCTGGGGCGCAAACAGGGAAGACTTTATCCGGGCGCGGGCGGCCATGCAGCTGGGCTGCAATCGACAGACCCTGCAGCTGAAAATACCTAAAAAAGGGAACTGTATCTGCCTCGGCTTCCGGCAACTGATCACCCGGCAGGTTCTTTCTCAGGCCCGATCCAATATTCCCGCAACTGAACAACAATACGGCCTGCCATTGAGCCGTTACTGGAAACGGCTGCTCCTCGACAATCCCATTCTCTTTTTTCGCCTGTTGATGCTGTAACCATAGCCGGGAGGCAGGTGTTTTCCCGGCCCCATGCTTCTGTTTAACTCACCTGCTGCACCAGAAACTGCAGGCGTCGAAAAACCAGCCTCGCCATTTCATTTGATCTTATTGTCTCCTTTGCAGTTGTATCGCAGGCATGAACATATTCCAGGGAAAGGCATCTTGAGATGGTTGTATAACCGGATCTGCCGGCGGGATAAAATCAACAAGTTTACTTACCGTTGATAATGTGGTGCTCAGGCTTCCCGAAGCTTGCAGGGCTCCTCCGGAAAAGCTGAGCGTTACCGCACCTGTTTCCGTAATCGGGATGGCGTAGCCGCCGGAATCTGCGGTAACGGCATGGTAGGTTCCGATGCTTGGCATGACGGTGACCCCTGCCAGTCCTTCGCCGGCATCATACCATCCGTTTGCATTGGTATCGAACCAGACTGTTCCGACAATAAATGCATTAAAATGATCGGCTGCAGAACCATTTGCTTGAGCGTAGTTGCCCGTCGTAACATACGGCCCCACGCTCTTGCCGGTATCGGTGACGTAGATGGATGAGATCCCGACATTCGTGTACTCCCGGCCGTCCGACATTAATGCGACCCGATGACCTCGTCCCGTCTGCATTCCGTCCGGCTCACTCCCCCAATCAATATTGAATGCGGCATGCGCATGCAGGCCGCTGTCAGTGTACGAGAAAACGACTCCTCCAAGGGACTGCCAGGAAAACCCGGCAGCAGTTACCCTGGCGAACTGATTGGTGTGATCCTGAGCATCACGGGAGATGAGATCTTCAGAGTGTACTCTTGCCGCTTCATAGAGTCGACGATCAAATGCCGCCGGAGGCATCGGATTGATTGCCGCAAATTCGAGTTTGAGTTTGTCAACATCGACCCCGAAGTAATTCCGGCCATGTGCCACATCACCGTGTGATTCAGTTGCAAGCCATACCCCTTCTACCGTCGGGTTTGAACGTGCTCGATTCACAAACCAGAGCTGACGTTGTTCAATGCCGTTTGGATGCTTGCCGTCTGCGGTCTTATGATAAACCCATTCGGTCGTTGCAGCGTGTAGGGAAATTCCTGCCGACGTAGTTTCTTGAATTTCTTTTGGTTCTACAATTTTTTGGGCAGTCGGAGGATCTGTTGCTGGAGATTCCAGGGCATATGAGGATAGCGCTGGTAAAGCTACAAAAAAGGCGGTTGTGGCCACTTTGAAAAAAAAAGGCCCTCTGGAATGCATGCCTGTTGTTCTCAACGTTATCCCCTGATTCTATAGAAAAAATCGTAAAAGTTCACCAGCACCCCATCTTCGTCCGATCAGGCCTCCTTACATAGACGGGCTATAGCTCGTCGGCCTGCTTGAACGAATATTGAGTACTGGTAAACTTTTACAGTACCAGAATATAGCCCGCTTCGGATACCCTGGTGAACTATTACAAATAATCACCACGGGCATTACTTTGTGCCGCAGCGGATCAGAATCCGCCAGGTACCGTCGTCGCAACGGCTCTTCTCCAGAATTTCATGCCCTTCCAGAACAACGGATTTAGGAACGTTGTTGATCGGTGGTCCGTCATCGAGAATGACTTCAAGCACCTGACCCGGGGAAAGCTTTGCCAGCTCGACCTTGGTGTAGACCATGTTCATCGGGCATCCGACATTGCGGCAGTCTCTGCTTGCATCGGTAGTTATCGTACTCATTTCATTGTTCCTTGATTTGAATTGTTTCAGGGGTTGCTTTGCCGTTTTTAATGATAAATGATTGTACATCCGGGTCTGAGGCGGCCATGGATATAATCACGTAGCTGATGGTCGGATCATAGGCCAGTTTCAAGTCCTCGTCCGAGGGCCGGGCCGGAGTTTCCGGATGGCTGTGATAGACTGCGCGCAGCTGCAGGCCCGCCTGCCGCATTGCCTTAACCGCCTGAAACTGTTCGGCAGGGTCCATGTTGAAGTGATCCCGGGCCTGATCAATATTTTTCAGGGGGAAGTGGGTGGTTACAATATCACCGTCGGCGGCAAGGTACCCGCAGGCCTCAAACGGCAGCTCATTTCCGGCCTGTTCAATAACAGCTTTAATTATTTTTGAAGTAATGGTCAGCATTTTATTTTTACGTATCCTTTTTACGTCTTGAGGCCTGCAATGTCTGCAAGCCTGAAGATACAATTTTTTCTTTTTTGTTTTGTTATGCCCTGGTTGAGCGGGTGTAAGGAGTTAAATTCCACAGATCGCTTGCTCGTAATCAACAAGGGTGTGGATGGTCGGCTCCTTGCCGCATAGTGCACAATCGTCCTGCCGCTGCAGCCGTACCTTGTGGAAATCCATGTTTTTGGCATCAAAAGAGAGCAGGGTGTCGGTCAGCAGTGAACCGGCTCCGGTGATAAATTTCAAAGTTTCGGCCGCCTGGATGGTGCCCAGCATACCGGCAATAGCGCCAAGAACGCCTGCCTCGGAACAGCTCGGAACGGCATTTGGCGGCGGCGGGGTACGGAATGCACAGCGATAGCAGGCTGATTCACCCGGAACAACCGTCATGGCCTGACCGTCAAACCTGAGGATGCCGCCAACAGAGAATGGGATGGACTCCATGACACAGGCATCATTGACCAGAAATTTTGTCGGGAAATTATCAGAACCCTCGACAACAAAGTCGTAGTCACGGATGATTTCGCGGATGTTGTCGGCGACAA
>CAZPXI010000072.1:0-10468 GCA_964590715.1 uncultured Desulfobulbus sp. | reverse complement strand
CCACTTGCATACAAGAAATGGGACAAAAAGAGACAGGCAGGGACAAAATGTCCCACATCCGCACGGAGGAAGGGTTCAACTCTTGAGAGAGTAATTTCCGCTCCATCCGCGCATGCAGGACGAGATTGAGGGCAGAGCAAGGCAGTCACTGTGCATTGGTACAATCAAGGATCAGGCGAGGTCGAAGACGTCCTCATCGATTCATCCGGCGCGTGCACAATATTCACACCTCTGCCCATGCCGACCAATTACTCTAATAGTCATTTCCTGCAGCTTGTGCTACATATCGCAGGGACAGAGAACATCCTGCTTACCGTCCACATCGACGACTGAATCGAGGAGAAATGGCTTCCATGGCATCAAGCTATACTTGGAATTCGCGAGAGCTGGTTAAGGAAACATATTGCCCCCTTTGCGGCCACGCTTCTTACCATAAAATTTTTGTTCGCTCTGACCAACTTCCGCTTCATGAATGCACGGATTGTCGATTTGTTTATCTGGGATTGCGGCCAAACGAAAAAGCCCTGGACCGCTATTATGCCGATCAATATTTTGACAACAGTGCAACATACCGTCATTATTTTGATTATGCCCAGGCGGTGACCGATCTGGAATATTGTCCTAGAATTGCCCGAATGAAGCCTTTCATTGGGAATTGGCAGCAGAAAAAGGTTCTGGAAATTGGCTGCGCAGCGGGATCGACCCTGGAATTACTAAAACGACAGGGCGCAAGTGTACGGGGTGTTGAAATTTCAGCCCAGGCGGTAAAAATTGCACGAACTCATTACGGCCTCGAGGTTCT
The DNA here is from genome assembly GCA_964590715.1 of uncultured Desulfobulbus sp. Lineage (GTDB taxonomy): Bacteria > Desulfobacterota > Desulfobulbia > Desulfobulbales > Desulfobulbaceae > DRLX01. The sequence goes on along the minus strand of CAZPXI010000072.1, from coordinate 9,666 downwards.
CCATTCGCCATTTTACGCGGGGAAATTCAAGGGTGAACAATTTGATATCCTGCTGCTCTTTGATGTTTTGGAACACCTTCCCAATCCGGGTGCGGTGCTGGATGATATCCGAACCCTTCTTGCTCCCGGTGGAATAGTTGTGCTTACCGTTCCGAACTTTAACCGATTCGATCAAATAGGAGCCAAATGGCGCGGGGTTCAATCATACTGGGAGCATCTGCATTATTTCCGGGCCGAAGTATTGAGCCGCAGCCTGACAAACCGCGATTTTACCATAACCGAAATGCATTCATTTACCGGTGCGGCCCAGGAAGATACACCAAACCCCGAAGCTCGGATGCGGGCGGCAAGAAACAGAATTCTGGGACGGAATGCCCTGCTCAGATCATCGATTCGCTGCTTGAGAAAAGCAAAATTTTACCTGACCGGGCCACCTGAGTTGCCTGTCAATGCTGATTTCAGCGGGATGGATCTCTTTTGTGTGGCTCAAAAGGGTGTTGGAGGAGAATCAATACTATGAAATATTGAATAATTCATATTTGGTGATCCATAATAACTGCGCTTCTCGTAACGTATGGCATGCCATTGATTAAACCGTCGGTTATTTCTGGTGAAATTGCCAACCAGTGCCTGGGTCTTCCCGGTGCCGATTAAACCGCCGTAAAAACGATAGACAACGGACAGATCTTTATTGTTTGCAAAAAGTTCTATTATTTTCCCATGCTGCCTGCCGGATATAATGGAAATATGCCGTTCATTTTTTGCCGTAGGCATCATAATCCCCTGAATAAGGGTTCCCTGCTGGGTCAGATCTATAGTAAAAGATTGCCCGGAAATAATACTATACCACCGTCCGGTATAGTCTTCCTCGGCATGGCTCAATGGCACGGGGCTGATTGCAATCAGCAACAGTACAAGGTAGACGTATCGACCAGGCATATTACTGTATGTTATTTATATTATACGTAATGTTTGCTGTAAAGGGAAGCATGCGCGTAATGTACTGTTGGATAAATTGGTTGGCCTCTGCGACACCGGTTTTAGGAACGAAAACGATGTCCTGGGGCGAGAGTGGCAGGTCATGTAGTGCGCTGGCGTTATTGATCACCTCATCCAGAGAAGTTTTGTATACAGTTACGCTATCAGGGCCTGTATAATGTATGAGAACCACTTCGTCCAAATTGCCCTTTGGGGTAACGCCACCGGCAAGGGAAAGCGCTTTCAGACTGGTCATTTCAGCTATAAGTGGGTAAATCCCCGGAAACCGAACCTCCCCGCTGACATAGACGGAATTGTTTGTGGATGAAATCAGGCCGAGTGAGACATCAATGGGATTGTAATAATAACTTTTCAGCCGTTTCTGGATTTCGGCTTGAACCTGGACAAGTGTTTTTCCTTTTGCCATGATATTGCCGACATGAGGAAGAATAAAATCTCCAGCCGGTGTTATGGTCAGCACTTTATCATATATCTGCAGATGGTTGATTGCCAGATTTTGGGCAGCTACCGAGACATGGAAATGATTATGAAATTTTTCTTGTACAGATTGTGCAATTTTTTCCGCTAACGAATCCAGGCCCATACCCTGCGCCTTGTAGACCCCTAATACAGGGAGAGAAATCGTTCCATCCGGCAGCACCATGTATTCGCCGCTCATCTGCGTAAAAGGTGCCATGTTGGACTGGAGAACGGAAACGCTTAGACTGACATCCCTTATCTTTTTCAAGAACTCTCGAGTCAGAATCTTCTTGAGTTCAAGCGGGGTCTTCCCCTCGGCCATAACCTCCCCGATACTTGGAAGAGTTATTCTTCCATCCATCCGTACAGTCGTCTCCCGATTCATGGGAGAATTCCGTTGCAGAAAAATGGAGATCCGGTCTCCGGCCATTATATGATACGTACTGTCCTCAAAATTAAAGGAGATCCGAAGGGAATCGCCCCGTTCAATAAGAAATTCCCGAGAATTGATCTGCCTGGGTGTAGCTTCAAGCCTGAGAACATCACCGGCGGTCAGCCGGTAGGTGGAAACCGGCGGCGGCAGAAGCTCTTTGTTTGCATAAGAGATTTCAATATCTTGCAATGCGCCCGGCTGCCTTACGCTGAGTGTCTCCCGGGAGGCACATCCTGCCAGAAGCAGTAGTATCAGAAAAAATATAGCGTTTTTTATTTTATTCATATTCATAACGAACTGGTAAAAAGTCTAGGACCACGTTAACCGGCAGAGCCAAAACAGAAGTCACGGTTTCCCCGCCGTGCAGGTTGGCGGGAATCTTTCTTCAGCATCCTGACTATTCATCCGACAGTACCGTAAACTTCGATGGTTCTGCTGGAGGGGTCAGTATAGTCAATTCGATGGTCGTGATTGAATGAGGGGGAATGATGAGCGTTTCCCCCACCTTCCATGGCAAATTTTCAATTACAATGGGTTTGTCCATTTTGGCGGCTGGTTCTACATATGCCGCAGGCCACCAAGATGGCAGATCGGGGCCGTTATTGGCAAATGGACTCGGGCCACTGATGCTTCTCCTTATGGCTGTTTTTTCAACAGCGACATCATGGATATCGAGTTCAACAGGATACGCCCGGTCCCAGCTGCAACTAACGATATTCACATATAATCTGTTTTTTTCCATATTGGTAGAGGCAATAACGTTAATCTCAGGCACGTTGTTGCGGCTCTTGACCAAACCAATTTTTTTGTTTGAAAAAGTCGGTGAATCCGTTTTGCTCTCCACAAGCACGGAACCGAAATAAGCCGAATACATCGTAAAAGCATAATAGGGTATCTTGGGTTGTTTCAGATAGCTCACCCAGCCCATAAGTGAGTTATCAGTAAACTTAAAATAGTTTGCCAGACGAACCCGGGGATGGGCGAGAAATACCTGGAGAACCCGTGCCACGTAAACGGCTGATCCCAGCGTTTTGACATGATCAATAAAATTTTTATCCGTCAGAGAAAAAAATGGTCCCCACTCGGTAACTGCAAGGTCGATATGCCTTTTCTTTTCATAAAGCTTCAGTAGATTGCCTACCCGATCCAGATCTTCTTTTATGTCCAGCGGAAAACTCCACATGGCCTTGTACACATCTTCCGCCGATACGTTTTCATCAAATTTCGTTAATACCGGTGCATATGCGTCATGAAGAGCCAGGAGATCAATCTGATCCGCCGCCTGTTGAAGAACAGTTGAATTCCAGTTCTCGTAGGGACCAAAGGGAACAGAATATGAACCAGCCACCCCCTGGGCAATAAGCTTGACAGAGGGGTCGGTAGCCCTCATCAGCCGTGCGAATTCAAGATAAGTGTTGGCATATCGTTCAGGGGTCATGGTGATACGTTTTTCCGCTTCCGTACCGTTCAGGTAGACCTCGTTTCCGATTTCCCAATAACGGACAGGCACGGGTATGGGAACGCCATCCTGCCTGCGCCGCGTATTGTCCGGGTTATTCATGTAGTCAACCCAGTCCGCAGCCGACCCGGCGCTCCCTGTTCCCACATTGACAGTGATGAGAGGCGAGCTGCCTAGCGAGCGGCACAGAGCAAGAAGCTCCGGGGAACCGAACGTGTTAGCGGAGGAGGACGGATCGGTCTGATGGGGCCGGACCGGCCTGAGTGAGCTTGGGCCGGTACCATCTCTCCAGTGGTAATAGTCGGAAAGTGTACCGCCGGGAAACCGGATCAGAGAAAGGCGCTGTTCCGAGGCCATCCGCACCAGCACTGGATCAAGTCTTTTTTCATCGACGTCCCAGAAGCCATTGCCGTCATTGAACCACTCTACATTGGTGCCATATACTTCTCTGGGGATCGTCCGCAACCTCTGCTCCGGGAATATCGAGATAACTACCGGGGAGGTCGAAGTGTTCCCTTCCAGGGCCCATACACTTGAATTAGTGATAAAAACCATAATCAATAGGAAAAAAAACTCTTTTTTTCCATGACCTGAAAACACCATGGGTATCAATCCTCCCTAATTAGTGAATAATTCTTCTTAACCGTTGCAGGAAGGCCGACCGCCAGCGAATTTTCCGGAATGGAAGAGAGTACCACCGCCCCGGCAGCGATAGTCGTATTTTTCCCCACCCGTATTCCGCCCAGAACCTTTGCACCGATACATATGACGCAGTTGTCTTCCAGGACCGGAGTACCGTCATCGTCCCGCATGCCGCCTCGCCCTCCAAGGGTAACCTGTCCATAAAGTTCGCAGTTATTTCCTATAACGGTATTGTCTCCAATAACAATACCAACGGAATGGATAATGGTAACGCCTTTCCCCATACGGCAGGAAGGAAAAATATCCGCACCGGTAAGAAAGACATTGGTTCTGCGGAGCAATGCAGGCAGTAGAGGAATACCGGCTTGAAAAAAAAAGTGCGCAAACCGGTGCAGCAGAACAGCCTGGCTCCCCGAGTCAATAAGAACACGGACTATTTTTCTGGTTATACCGACTTTTTCCTGCCGGCTTCTCTGTATATCTTGAGTGTTTGCCATACCGTTGTTTCCCAATCAAAGCGCCTGCAACAGGCCGTTCCCTGTACCCGCAATTTCCTTTTCAACTGTCTGTCATTATATAACGTCATAATCGCATTGGCCAACTCATGCGGCGAATCAACTTGAAAAAACAGAGCTGCCTCATGAAATATTTCCTGGTGGACCGCAATGTCTGAACAGATAACGGGAATTCCGCAGGCCATGGCCTCAAGCGGCGGAAGATCAAACCCTTCCCCCCTGGATGGCGCCAGAAATATCAATGCCCGGGCCAGATATTCCAGATATTCATTTTCCTGCAGAAAACCAGTAAAGACAACCTGCCCGTCTGGAAACATGGTGTCGCATCTTCGCCGCAAGTCTGCCGCATAGTGAACGTCCCTGTCCATCCCCGCCAATACCAGCTTCAGATCATGACCTCTCCTGGCGCATACTTCGGAAAATGCCTCCAGGACAAGGACCAGATTTTTTCTCGGCTCAATCGCTCCGGTATACAGGAGGTACTCCTGGTTGGCTACAGCCTGCATTTTATCGTTTACCGGAGAGAACATCTCATGATTCACGCCGTTATAAATTACTTCTATTTTTCCAGTTGCAGCAGGTATGGCCTCCTCAATCTCGTTCTGCACAGTCTGGCTGACTGTAAGAATATTATGGGCACGGCGGGCACTCCAACCGGTGAGTGCCCGTACCATGGCATGACGCATACCGGGGTAGTCATCAGGGACTGTAAGTGGAAGAATGTCATGCATGGAAACGATGACGGGACAATTGGACCATAGAGGGACAATTCGCTGGGTGTGAATGACGTCCGGCCGGAATCTGGCGAGCATCCACGGAAGGAAGAGACTGCGCTGGAGCATCGGTTCTGCGCTCGGAAGCCGTACCCAGCGCACATTAGGATGATGCTCATCGGGGGCATAGGCCTTATTGATAAAAAAGAAAAAAGAGTCTTCCGGGGCAAGTTCGGGCAGACGGGCACACAGTTCTGCCACGTACCGTTCCACGCCGCCTTTTCCCTTCCCCAGAATATGCGCATCAACAGCTATTTTCATAAAATGTCCTCTTCCAGAGCCGACAGACGGGCCCGGCAGGAAGCAGCAAGGAACTCCCCTCGCCTATGATTGACCACTCGAAGCAGTAAAGCGCTTCCAAGACGAATATAGAGACCGATTCGAAGAATGGTACGGGCTCGGCGTTGTTGATGCGGAGTGAATACGGTTGCCAGGGCCTGAAGAAAATTCTGCTGCTGCTGCACACTGTTAAAAATTTTTTTCTTCTCGTCAGTTGAACTGGCACCGAGTTGATGAATAACGCAGGCTGTCCGCACATGATAAATTGCACCACCGTCGAGCCGAATACGAAGACAGAGATCAATATCTTCGGCATACAGAAAAAAATCAGGATTAAAGCCCCCCGTCCGCTCGTAGGCCTCGCGACGGATAAGCATACAGACACCTGAAATCCAGCCGACCTCCGTTATTGCATGCACAATATGATCACGGTGCATCCCCTGGAAAAAAGGACAGCGTGGAAACAATCGGCTCAACAGCAGGGCATCATTCCATAATCGCCGTAATGTGGGTGTATTGCCACATATCTTTGGTTGACGGGATCCATCTTGAAGAAGAACCTGCGGGCCGACCATGGCAGCTTCCGGGTGGCACTTGAGAAAATCAAGCAGAATCGTGATGCAGTCTCCGACCACCACGGCGTCACTGTTAATCAAAAAAAGAAACCTGCCGCGTGCATGACGAAAGCCAATGTTATTCCCCCTGCCGAACCCGGAGTTTTCTCGATTGGAAATGATTGTCGTTTGCGGGCAATATTCCCGCAACAACTGCATGGAACGAGTCGAGGATTCATTGTCAACGATGATAATCTCAAACGGTGTTTGTCGAACATGTCGTCTCAGACTCCGGACGCATTCCGCCACCAATTCAGGCGTTTTGTAGTTGACGATGAGGACCGAAATTTCCGGATTCATGCCGGTGCTCTCATGCCGACCTTGCGCGCAGGGATACCAAAAACGACACTGTTATCCGGCAAATCCCTGGTGACAACCGCATTGGCCGAGACAAGGACATTGTTACCAATATGAACCGGGCCGATAATCCGCGCCCCCATGCCAATGATAACCCCATCGCCGATTTTAACGTAATGGCCCCGATTGTCCTCTTCTGCGGCATGGGGCCCGACTGTAATCGTATTCTGGAACATGAATGTACAGTTTCGGCCGATAATTGAATTGTTATGGATAAGGATACCGTTAGCATGAGCCAGAATCAGGCCGGGCCCGATACTGGCTCCGGTCTGAATTTCCACACTGAATAAGAAAAAATTAATCAGGTAGAGGAGCTTTGCCACTGGCTTGAGTTTTTTTGCCCAGGCAAGAGCGCTGAACCGAAAAACGACAACTGCCATCGCCGGCGGATTGAGAAAAATTTTGCAGAAGTAGAAAAGACCGGCCTTTTTTCCTTCAAGCTCGGCCCTCCTGCTTATATCCGCTTTGATCAGTTGCAGGGTTTTCCGTAAAGAAACCGTTATTTCCCCTGAAATCGCCGGTGTCGGCTCTCCTGACGTTGCAGTTGCTTTTGTTCTGGGGCGGAAAGAGCCTTTCAGGCAAATCGAATCATCCGGTACAGACCGGGAAACCACTTCATTCATGGCGACAATGCAATTCTTTCCGATGGAGAGATTACCGATAATTCGGGCACCTGCACCAATAAAAGTATTGTCGCCGATGGTCACAAAATCATTTTCCGGATCCATTTTCCGTCTTGGCCCGATTGATACCGTATTGTGATGGGCAAAAATTACGTTTTTGCCAATTCTGCTCTGCGAGTTGATAATAATACCATTGCAGTGCAGTAGTACCAGTCCTCCTTCAATGCAGGCCTTGGCACCGATTTCCGTTTTGAAAAGCGTAACGTTTATTCCATTCAGGAGCTTGGCAATAAAAGAGAATCCATTGCCGTCAAGCCAGTGGCAGAAACGAAAATTGATCACTGCCAGGGCAGGGGGATTGAAAATGACAAAGAGGTAGGCAACCCGTGAAAAGGACTTGCCATCGGTTTTTGCCCGGTTACGCATATCTTTACCAATACGCCGAAACGTTTCTCTCAAGGTACAGGGAGGACGATTCTTCCACTTTCGAGTGACTGTTTCCGCAGGCAAAGCACTATCCGGCCCAAGAGTACGGACAACCTTAGCCGGGCAACCTATGACCAGAGAAGCAGGCGAACAGGAATGCAGCACGACACTGTTCATTCCGACAAGACTGCCTCTCCCGATGGTCAGAGGGCCAAGCAGGCGCACTCCGGCTCCGATAAGTACATCATCTTCAAGAATGACAAAGTCATTTTCTCCGGGGGCACGCAGTGACTGAAACCCCAGACCGCTCTGGTGCATAATGGTACAGTTTTTTCCAATTCTGGTCTGTCCATGAATGAGAATACCATTGGCATGACCAAGACAAAAGCCTTCATCGATTTCACAACGGGCGTCGATTTCCGTAGAAAAAAGGATGATGTTGAGAACGGCGAGCAGTTTCGTCGGCAGATATAACCCGTTGGTGATACAATAGTGCTGTAACCTGAAGACAATGACAGCAATACAGGAGGGGGAGAGCACGGTCAACAGCAAGGCCCGAGCCTTTGCTCGGCCGTCACATCGTGCTTTTCTGCTGATATCACTTTTAATAAGATGCCGGGTTTGCTTCCAGTTCATGCCATATCCACGCATTCATCCTCATTTTTTCTCAACAGGACCAGAAGGCTCTGCAATTCCTTTTTTGTCAGACTACCCTGCAGAAAAAGACTGCCGAGGTAGAGGATGCCTGCAAGGATAATGGAGAAAAAAAGATTCCCACGAAAAAAAAACAGCCCTATGGCCATTATACATCCTGCCGCACAATAGCGCCAAAGATGCGTCAACAGGTTTAATGGTGAAATGATATGAATAAAAAAAGAGATTCGACAGATAATCAGAAGGGTCATACCGGAAATAAAGGCAAGAGCAGCTCCAAGAATACCATACCTGAGAATGAGTATATACAGTAAAATCATCATACCACTTCCGGCGACCGCCAAAGTGAGGAGATCAAGTTTCTGTTGTTTTGCCGCCACCATGGCCGTTGAAAAAACCTGATCCCATGCCATAATCAAACCACTCCCAATAGTTATGCTCAACAATGGAGCAACTGGGCTGTATTGAGGTCCGAAGATACAGACCAGTATCGGTTCGGCTTTGATCCCGATAAACAATACAGCCGGCAGGAGCAAGATCGTTACAAGTTTCAACGATTGCAAAGAGGTCTTTGCCAGATCCTTGGTCGATTTTCCAGCTTGAACCGCCAGAACGGGCATAAGATTAATTGTTAAAGCTGTCGGCACAAGAAGCAACAGGTCAAGAAACTGGTAAATGAGCGCGAAATATCCTGCGCCCTTGTCACCGACCATCCATGGCACCATAAGCTGGGGCGCAAAGCGAAGGACAAGAAAAAACAGCAGGATCCCGGCAAAAGAAGGAACATGGGTGAAAAATTCGCGGATAAATGGAGCTCTGAATTTCCATGACCCTTCGGGCAGGAGCAGGATAATTTTTTTCAGATAGGGTATGAGCGAGAGCCAGCGTATCAGTGCGAAACAGTAAAAAATAGTTATAATATCTGGAGAGAGTAAGAACAGCGTACCACCAATCATGGTTCGGAGAATGATCTCTCCCCCCTGCAGAAGGCCAAAAGAGGCCCCATCTCCGGTGCCGACGAGGACAGACTGACAGCAGAGTGCTACGGCAGTAGCCGGTACCGAGGCCGCGACTATCAGGATACCCGATGAAACCTGTGGGCTGTACTTGCCGAACAGGGCGATGGCGACCAGAACAGGAATAATGAAGAGGCAGGTGAGGCAGGTGAACAAAAAACCGCTTGAGAATATGGCTCTGCCCTGTTTCCGCCGGAGAGAAATTTCTCGAATAATATATTGGTTCATTCCAAGCAGTGGCAGAAAATCACATACCAGAAAAAAAACAAATACCGTACGGAACGCTCCAAGCTGTGCCACATTTTCCTGCGAGATAAGCCAGAACAGAGCAAAACTGCCCACAGCAGACAGAATCCGTGCAGCCACCATCAGGAGACTGCTTCTGAGTAAACCAGGTTTTTCCATATTCAGTCCCGG
>CAZPXI010000071.1:0-10480 GCA_964590715.1 uncultured Desulfobulbus sp. | reverse complement strand
TAGCTCGTCGGCCTGCTTGAACGAATATTGAGTACTGGTAAACTTTTACAGTACCGGAATATAGCCCGCTTCGGATACCCTGGTGAACTATTACGAAAAAATTACAGACCTGAAACCTTTTTATATATTTACAGACAGAGTAGAAAATCAATGAATGCACTTCTTTTTGAGATAGGTACCGAAGAGATTCCAGCAGGATATATCAAACCGGCCTTACGTTTCCTCGCAACATCTGCTGAAAAACAACTGACTGAGCTCGGCTTGAACTATGGCAAGATACAAACAGTTGGAACGCCCAGGCGTCTGACGCTTGTGGTTGAAAATCTTCAGGAAAAGCAGGAAGATCGACGGCAGGAGCATGTCGGGCCTGCTAAAAAAGCCGGTTTTGACGGCCAGGGCAATCCGACCAAAGCGGCCATGGGCTTTGCCCGCTCAAAAGGGGTGGCTGTTGAGGATCTGCACATCGTTGCAACGGATAAGGGCGAGTACCTGATGGCTGTTGAGGAGGTGAAGGGACAGCAGACCAGCGAATTGCTGCCGGAACTGCTTGCCACGCTTATAGAAGAGACGCCCTTTCCAAAATCCATGCACTGGGCTGATGGCTCTTTGACCTTTGCCCGCCCCATCCAATGGCTTCTGGCTTTGTTGAATGGTGAGGTCGTGGAGCTCACTGTAGAAGGGGTGAAGAGCGGAAATATGACCCGGGGCCATCGGTTCATGGCACCGGAATTTTTCCAGGTCCGGGACTTCGCCGGTTATATACAGGGATTGGAGGAGCGCCATGTGATTGTGGATCCGGACAAACGCAGGGAGATGGTTGTGCAAACGGTTCGGGATGCTGTCCGAGAAAAAGCGGGACAAGATGATGCTCGACCGCTTTTTGATGAAGCACTTGTGGATACCGTGACCAATCTTGTTGAAATTCCCTGGGGGATCTGCGGCAGTTTTGATGAGAAGTTTCTTGAACTGCCCCGTGAGGCCTTGATTACGTCCATGCGTGAACACCAGAAGTATTTTCCGGTGATCGACAGTGACGATAATCTGCTGCCGATGTTTGTTGCCGTCAACAATACCGACATTGCCGATACGAGGATGGCTGCCAATGGCCATGAACGTGTGATTCGAGCCCGTCTTGAAGATGGTCTGTTTTTCTTTAACGAGGACAAAAAACACAGTCTTGCCGATCGGCTGGACAAGCTGTCGGGAATTATCTTTCAGAAGAAACTGGGGACCATGGAGGCCAAAAGTGCTCGTATTGCACAACTAGCCGGAGCCCTTGCAGAACAGATAGTCCCTGAACAAAAAGAAAATGCCGTCCGGGCGGCACTGCTTGCCAAAGCGGATCTGCTCACCGAGATGGTCGGTGAGTTTCCCTCGCTGCAGGGAGTGATCGGGGGCGAGTATGCCCGTATTGATGGAGAGGAAGAGGCCGTAGCCACGGCCATTCGTGAGCATTACATGCCTGTTCGTGCAGGCAGTGCGCTTCCGGAAAACCTGATCGGGGCGGTTGTCGGCATCAGTGATCGACTTGATACCCTGGTTGGCTGTTTTGCCATAGGTGAGCGGCCCACCGGTAATAAGGATTCCTTTGGTCTTCGTCGACAGGCCATCGGCTTGATCAGTATTATCCGCGGACTTAAACTATCCCTGTCCCTGAAGGATATGGTGACCATGGCCTTGGACGGTTATCAGGGCGTTGTCGATGCCGGACCCGAGGTTGTGGGACAGGTTTTGGATTTTGTCCGTCTGCGTTTTGAAAACGAACTCCTTGCCTCTGGCTATAATCAGGGCGTTGTTGAGGCTGCGACCTCGGTCGGGTTTGATGACCTGATCGATTGCCTGCTCCGGATGAATGCCTTGAACAGTATTCGAAGCAGAGCCTCTTTTATTGTTCTGTCGGGATCCTTTAAGCGAATCAAGAATATTACCAGGGAAAATGTAAGCACAGATGTGCTGCCGGACCTGCTTAAGGAGAATGCCGAACAACAACTTGAGGCCATTGTACAATCCGTACGCGCTGAAATTCTGCCAATGATTGAACAGCAGGATTATGATAGGGCCCTTGAGGTGTTATTGCAGATGAAAGAGCCTGTGGACAGGTTTTTTGATGAGGTAATGGTCATGGCCGAGGATCAAGATCTGCGAAGGAATCGTTTAAACCTGTTAACTGTCCTGAGGAAGCTGGTTCTCCATATAGGGGATATTTCCAGAATGCATGTCGAATAAATTGCAGGGTTTCTGGTAGTCGCCGATCCCAAAAAGAAAATTTTTCGCAAAAAAAGGGGATGAGCATTTTGCTCATCCCCTTTTTTTATACCACGATGGAAGCCGATGGATCGAAGGTCGTTTTCTCAAGTTTTCACCTGCAACCTGATTCGCCGGCCCCTATGTTTTATTTCAAATTTTTTCTGTGACAACCGTTACACTTGGTCGCTCCGGTTGCTTTCCCCTCTTTTTTCATTGATTTGTGACAGGGTTCACATTTTTCAATTTTCATGCCTTCGGTATAAGCCACCTGTTTGCCGTTGGTATCTTTGCCATGATGGCAGGTTGCACAGTCAAATTTTGCCTGATGTTTGGCATGGGGGAAAAGGCGAGTTTTGTCTTGCCGGCTGGATCAACAGTGCTTTTCATTATATATTCCGCCTCACCCTTGTCTGAGGCAAAAGATAGACTGGAAACTACAAAGACAGCGGCAAGCACGATACCACCCAGAGGCAACGGTTTTTTGACCTTTTTAATCACCTCTGCTTTAAATACAAGGTTCCCATAAAAAAATAAGAAAGCCTAAATAAAAAATGGCCGTTCCCGTGAAGGAACAGCCATTCCAAGATAATGCTATCCAAAAAGAACTATTTCTTCTTCGGATGACAGGTTCCGCATTTGGTCAGTTTTTTGTTACCGGATTTTTTATGACATCCTTTACATTTTTTATGACCGATTTTCTTTAAGCTGTCCAGTCCCTTCGGCATACCATCGGTTTTATTATGACATACTTCGCATTTTTGAATTTTCATGCCCTCGGTGTATGCAACCTGCTTGCCGTCCGGACCTTTGGTGTGATGACACTCGCCGCATTTCAAACGGCTCTGATGCTCTGCATGGGGGAAAACTGCAGGTTTGGGTTTTTTTGCTCCATCAGTGGTGGATAGCAGAGTCATTTCTGCAGGCCCGGTGTCTTTTGCCATTGCCATGGTGACCAGTCCGATGGAACAAAGAAATGCCAGTGCTACACCACAAATTAATGCTTTTTTCATGCTCTTCCTCCCTCTCCTATTTGGTGGATGAAATAATGAATGATTATTCAACTGGGCACAATATATACTGCGATATATCGGCCTTGTCAATACGGCAGGATAAAGAAAAAAAGAAAATTTCAGGAAAAAACGTAGGAAAAAAAGCCTATTGGAGCAGGTGCTCCAATAGGCTCTTTTGTTGCGGGAAAGTCGGTTTTCATTAACTCGCCCCATAACTGTGCAGGCCGGATAAGAGGAAGTTGACCCCGAAATAGGTAAAAAAGACGGAGATGAAACCGATGATAGCCAGCCAGGCTATACGGCTCCCGCTCCAGCCTCGGGTAAACCGAGCGTGCAGGGTGGAGGCATAGACAAACCAGGTGATAATGGACCAGGTCTCCTTGGGATCCCAGCTCCAGTAGGTTCCCCAGGCTTCATTGGCCCATACCGCACCGGTGATGATTCCGGCCGACAGCCACATGAACCCGAAAACAATGGTTTTGTGGATCAGGTCATCAATAATTTTCAGCTCGGGCAGAGAGGCGGCCAGTGAATCCTGTTCTTTCCCCTTGTTGATGGCTGACTTTTTAATCAGGTACATCATACCTAGTCCACCGGCTATGGCAAAGGCTCCGTATCCGATAAAGCAGGTAATTACATGGGCTATAAGCCAGTTGGACTGGAGTGCGGGAATCAAAGGGCTGATCTGCTGACTGATACTCTTGGCAAAGGAGGCGTAGGCCATGGCGGCAACAGAAAACGGCATAACAAAGGCGCCCACTACACTGGCCTTGAATTTGAATTCCATGTATATGTAGAACAACGTGGTGCACCAGGCAAAAAAGACCAGCGACTCATACATGTTGGTCAACGGGGCATGGCCGATACCAAGGGCATAGGATTCCTGCCAGCGCAGGGCAAGGGCTGCCGTCTGAACCACCACCCCGAAGATCGCCAGGACAAGTCCTATGGTTCCGACTTTTTTATTTTTGAAAACCAGCAGGCCAATGTAAAAGGCACTGGAAAGGAGGTAGCTAAGCGTTGTAATACCAAAAAGTTGTGAGCTGTTCATGCGTTATTCCATCTGGTTCGGTTTGACTATAGGAAATACCTGTACGTGTGAGGACATTGTTCAGCCGATTTTCCGTTTGAAACCATCAACAAGTCCGGTAAATATTTTTTCAAAACCTACTTTATTCTTATGGGCACTGCCAGTGAAAAGGACCTTGGTTTGCCCATCCTCTTCATGGATGAATGCATATATTTTACGATGCGACATGAAGAAGGCGACAAAAAGACCCAGAAGCATCATGCCGCAACCGGTATATACAAACCATACGCCGGGATCTTTTGTTACCTGAAGTCCGGTGGCATAGAGCTGCTTGACGGTCATCCGGTACTCGGCCGACGGTCGTTTGATTATAGCTTCCTGGGCATTGTTGAGCCAGAAGGTTGAGGGATCTCCCTGACGGTCGGTAAACCATATTTTGATTCTCTGGACCGATTCACCAAAGGATTCTTTATTAAGGATACCGAATTCAGCCCCGCCTTCCTGCCAGTTGATTTGTTTGGCTGCCGGGATAATCGAGGTTTTACTGACTCCTGTTGCTGTATTGGTCACCGTCACGATAAAGTCGGGATACGGCTGGTAGGATGATTGGTAGAAGGTGATCCCCTTGTACGTCAGAGGTTTGTTGACCTCAAGGTAGTGGATCGTCTTGCCGTCTTTCAATGTGACCGGTTTACCGTCTTCCAAGACCGTAACCTTGGAAAGATAGGTTTTCGGCATCCCGTTTGAGTAATACTCGATGGTGAAGAAATCACACCGTATCGTGAACCCGAGATCGATTTTTTCTCCGGTCTGAAAGGACCAGATAAAATTTGTCTGCCTGGTCTCAGGGACCATGATACTGCCCTTAAAGGCAAAATCAGGCTTATGGAGAACCTTCTGGGCAAAGTTGGAAGAGCCAATGATTGCACCCAGCAGGATGATGAGAATAGATGAATGGACTATATAGACCCCAAAACGGGTCCAGCCGCCTTTTTGTGAGAAAAGCAACACCCCGTCGTCTTTTTTCCGCTGCTTGGTTTTCCAGCCTTTTTTAGCCAGAAAATCGCTAACCACCCGTACGCCTTGATCAAGGGGTTGATTTAAAACCAGGGTCTTCCTGATCGGCATCTTGCGCAGTCGATCGCTGCCTGTGGTCAGGTTGTCTTTTTTGACTATCTGGATGACGCGCGGGATTCGTTCAAGGCTGCAGACAATCAGGTTGAGGCAGAAGATGCAGAGCAGGCTGAGAAACCACCAGGAGTTATACATGTCGGTGATGTTCAGAATATGCAGCAGATTGGCCATGTTCTCGCCATAGATCTGAACGTATTGTTCCATCGAAAGATTCTGTTGGACAATGGTGCCGAAAATGGAGGTGATGGCAAGGATGAAAAGGAGAAACAGGGCCAGTTTAACAGAGGCGAAAAAAGCCCAGACTGGATTTTTTTTCTTCGTAGTCATGATATGTTCCAGATGAATAATGGTCTATCTTGAATGAGTTGAAATGGAAAGCATTATGAGCTTTTCCTATATTGTGGAATGAACGTTCCTACCTACCATACCAGAAGGTGTTTGTCAAATCTCAACCGCTGTTTTGCCCCGGATATTGTCGGCCTCCGTCATCGGTAAACAGGCTCACTTTTTGTAGGTAAATTCCCTGTTGTATGTCCATTAGTTATGGTAATAAGAGGAGCATTGCTGTTGATATCCGATTTCACGTACAAGATGATTGCAGATTATGGCCCTGATCCCCATTGATACCCTGCACCGACAGGTTTTACAGCTCCTGGATAAAATTACTCCGCCCGGCGGGTTGGAGTTGCTTTCCTACAAACGGGATCGAAGTATCGCCCTGATCCATGTGGAAAACGATCGATACAGGGTTATTGAACGAGGATTTGAAGAACAGGAATCTCTTGTTGACTCTGCGCACCTGTCTCGGGTTCTTAAAACCATGATTAAACAGGAATTCCCGCGCAGTCACAAGGTTCGGCTGTTTAAGTTCTCGTCACCGCAGGAACTGAAGGGGCCGCGACAGAGGATTCAGGCATGAAGAAGGAAGTACTTGTTGAGAGTCTGCACTCTTCCTTAAGGAGTGCCGTTCTTATCTTGAAACTCGTCATTCCGCTCTATATCCTGGCTGATATCCTGCTCTATCTGGACCTGTTGAAATACGTCAGCTTTATCTTTGGCCCGATTACCTCCATTCTGGATTTACCAACTGAGGCCGCCATGGCCATTGCCGGCGGCGTGCTGCTTAATCTCTATGCCGCTATAGCCTTTGCCGCACCTCTGGGCCTTGATCCCTATCAATGGACGATTCTGGCCGTCTTTCTCGGAGTCTGCCACTCCATGGTGGTTGAGTCCGCCATCATGAAGAAACTTGGTATTTCCTACACCTATTCAATCGTGCTGCGCGGGACCATGGCCTTTGTGACGGTCTTTCCGGTCATGCTGATGCCCCGTTCCTTTTTCGGCAGCGAAACTCTGACCCGGCAAGTAGAAACGGCCGGATATACGTCTTTTCCCGCCATGCTGCAGGGATCGCTTATTAATGCATTGCTCCTTTCCGGTAAGTTGATCCTGCTTATATCCCTGATCATCGTCACCATGGACTGGATCAAGTCCACCCGCCTGATGCAGACCTATACCAGCAAGGTCAATACTTTGTTTTCAATAATTGTTGGCCAGCTGCTCGGCATCACCTATGGGGCTGGAATCCTGATTCGGGAGGCCAATAACGGCCACTTAGGACGGCGGGATGTTTTTTTTATCGCTACTTTTCTCATGATTTGTCATTCGATTATCGAAGATGCCCTGCTCTTTGTTCTGTTCGGGGCTAACTACTGGGTTATTGTCGGCGTACGAGTTCTGGTTGCCGTCTCCGTGAGTTTCCTTCTCCTGCAACTCTTTTCCAGGTTTTTCATTTTCCGACAGGGCGTAGGTCGGTAAGTCGGACAATAATTTATGGTCATTTTTTTCTCTATCTGCTTAATTTTCATAAAATTTCTTGAATTGTTGTAAGCTGTACCGCATAATACAGGGAAGAACATTCATCCCTTATCCCGTCTCGGAGGTTATTCTCATTATGTGCTCAGCCCCTGCCAACAAATCCTGGTCCGGTCATCAGGAACTTATTTCCCAGGTTCTTTCTTATGCAAAAAAAACCGAATTTGCATCCGGCGATGCGGTTCTTTCTCCTGAAACGGAGAAGGAAGTCTTTTACTATATCGACAAAGGAACCGTCGAAGTCAGTTATACCGGTGCCCGACAGACGAAAATAACAGTTGCCCTGATCGGGACCGGAGAGTTTTTCGGTGAAATCGGTTTTTTTGACAAGGGATCCAGGGTACGAACCATCATTGCGGGCGAGGATGTTGAGATTGCAATTTTTGACCAGGAGGTCATGGATACTCTCAGGGCAGAACAGCTAGAACTCTTTACGGATTTTCTCCTCTATCTAACCCAGAGGATCTGTAAGAAGTTTCGCCGGATTGCTGGTGAAAGTGCACCGGTTGCCGCTTATGCCGATTCTCTTTCCAGCCGCCGGTCCTGTAAGTATACCGAGGCGAAGCCAATACCGCCGAATTTGCTCCATTCCGAGCTCTGGCATTTTATCCATGAACGAGTGGAAAAGGCCTCCATGGAGCTGTTTGATCTCTCCCTTGCCCTCCAGGAAGACGCAGTCAGTGGAATAAATGATCCGAAACTGGAGCAGCGCTGTTTTTCGGTTTTGACCAGTCTGGTAGATGCGATGCCGCTGTTTGAGAAAAAAATTGCCGGCAGCGGCTATGAGGATATCCTCTGGGGGTATATATTCAAGGTAATCTATCCGTATTTCATGCGCAGTTATTATGCCGAACGCTCGTATCACAAGCCAAAGGGCTATGCCGGTGATTTCCTCATGATTGAACATGTGTATAAAAATGTTCCCCAGGGAGACGGTCGACTCGGTGAACTGGTTGATGCCTTTTGTCTGCAGCGACCCGCCTCAAAGGCGATCCGGGGACGTCGCCGCCTGATGGCCGAACAGCTGGCCGAACTTACGGCACCGCTTGCGAAAAAAGGGGAACGTATTGCGATCATGAACCTGGCCTGCGGACCCAACAGGGAACTTTTTGATTTTCTCAAAAACTGCGAATATAGTGAGTTAATTGAGACATTATGCGTGGATATCGACTCGGAGGCACTCCAGTATACCAACAGGTATGTTAATACCTTTTCACATCTGGCAAGTATCCAGCTGATGAGTGAGAACGTCATCAAGTGGTCACTGGGACGGGTGAAGCACCAGATAAACCCTCAGGATATCATCTACTCCGTCGGCCTGTGTGATTATCTTGATAACCGGTTATTCAAGGCCATGATAACACGGTGCTATAACCATCTTAAACCCGGAGGTTCCCTGATCCTCGGCAATTATACCCAGCATAAGGATGCGGTTTTTATGGACAGAATCCTGCGCTGGGAACTTATCTATCGTACCCGTGAACAGATGGAGCAGCTGTTTGCCGACACCCCTTTTTCCCAGGTTACCATATTGAGCGAGGAAGAGCATGTGAACCTGTTTGCCCTTGCCGTGAAAGAGTAATCAACATCATGCCGGGGATGGAGAGGAACAGGGTTAAGTATACGGATGAACTGGGGGAACTCTTTTCGCAGAGGGCCGTGCTGGTTTTCTGGTTCGGTATTCTGTTCTATATGTTTTTCGCGGTGCTTGATTATCTTGTCCACCCCAAGTTCTTTTTTCTGTTTTTGGCCTACCGCCTGAGCTTTGTCTGTTTTCTGCTGCTCTGTCTCGGGCTTCTACATTTTCGTCCGTTTAAACGGTATTCCCGCCAGCTCATGGCAATCGCCCTGGTCTTTGCAAGTCTGACCATTAGCCTGATGATTCTTGAACTGGGTGGGTTTAAATCGGAATACTATATAGGTCTCGTCCTTGTTACCGGCTTTGTCTTTTCCGTTCTGCCCCTGACCGTTCCACAGGTTCTTGGTCTTGGCCTTGCCGTATATCTGGTCTATGTCGTCACCCTGATGAAAATGGATTCACCTTCGGCTCAAGAGGATGTTGTTTATCTTTTGAACAACACCTTCTTTTACTTTGCCATTTTTATCGCCACCACGGTCAAGTGCTATGATGAGGGGAAGATCCGGCGGGAAATCTGGAAGGCGAGGTCAAAAGTCCGGCACTTGCAGACCGAGTTGAGTATGTATACCGGCAATCTGGAGGCCGTGGTTCAGCACAGGCTGGAGCAGATCAAGGATCTGGAGTTCCGGTACAGTGAACTCTATGAAAATATCCAGGATATGGTTGTGGTGGTTGGGGAGCGGGGGGATGTCCGCCTGTTTAACCGACGTTTTGCCAACGTGTTTGGTCTCCGTGAAAAAAAGATTCGGAGCTATAGTTTTTTTGATTTTCTAGCCCCGGAACAACGACAAGAGGTCTCTGATCAATTAGTCGCTCTCTTTGCCGATCGCATCCCTTTCCTGGGAATTGAAGTTCGGATGGTCACGGCCGAGAAGGTTGTCTGGACGGTGGAGATGAGTGGGACCTGGGTCAACCTTGACGCCGTTACTCCCGGGTGTCAGCTGGTTTTGCGTAACATTACTCAGCGTAAAGAGATAGAACAACAGGTGCTGGAATCAACCAGATTGGTGGATAAATCAAGACGTACGGCCATTCTCGGGCTGGCAAAACTGGCTGAGTATCGTGATTCGGATACCGGGGCCCATCTTGAACGTATTCGCGAATATACCCGGATGCTGACCAAGGTGATAGCAGAAAAAGACGATCTGCAGCACCTGATAACTCCCTCATTTCTCGAAGATATTACCTTGTCGTCCGTTCTGCATGATATCGGTAAGGTCGGTATTCCGGATGCCATTTTGTTGAAACCGGGGAAGTTGAGCCCGGAAGAATTTGAAACCATGAAACTGCACTGTGTCTACGGCAGAGACGCCCTTGCCGAGGCCGAACGCGATGCCGGTGATGTTTCCTTCCTGACCATGGGCCAGGAGATTGCCCATTTTCATCACGAGAAATGGGATGGAAACGGCTATCCGCTCGGGTTGTCGGGTACGGATATTCCGCTTTCGGCCAGGATCGTCGCCCTTGCCGATGTCTATGATGCCTTGACCTCGAAGCGTTGTTATAAATCGGCCTTCAGTCATGAACAGGCCAGAGAAATTATCC
>CAZPXI010000070.1:0-10549 GCA_964590715.1 uncultured Desulfobulbus sp. | reverse complement strand
ATAAACAGCATCATGCCCCCTGAATATTGCTGAAGATCAGGGTAATGTTACCTACTGGAAATTAGGTAATTCTACCCATATTATTCTAAATAATATTGTTATATGCTTGTATATCAACAGTGAAAAAGACAAATTTTTTAGGGGGAGCGTCTTGTGCCGTTAATTAAATGGAGGGATTCATATTCTGTGGGCGTTGATCAGTTTGATAAGGAGCATGCGGAGCTCGTTAACATTATAAACGAATTATTTGTCATTGTACGTGATAAACAAGCAGTTACTGCTTTAGATGGTGCTATGGACAGACTTATTGAGTACACCAGAAAACATTTTATGGCGGAAGAGGAAGCCATGGAAAAGGTGGATTTTCCTTTTCTGGATGAACATAAAGAGATCCATATCGACCTGGAACAGCAGGTACTGGATTTTCGGAAGCAAGTAAAGGAAAAGCAGGAAATCCAGGCCGATTTATACATGTTTTTACGGGATTGGCTGATTAATCATATCGTTGAAGAGGATAAAAAGTATTCTAGTTATATTAAATAGTTATTCAAGAAGAAGGCAGCGGCTCCTTAGCTGTCCCTGAGGCGTCGGGAATCCTTGCCGACATCTTTTGTTTCTCAGTTATCAAGGCGATGCTGATAGAAGTTATATCCTTCGATAAATACCACCATTAATCCCGCCCAACACAGAAGTTCTAATCAGATTGCCGTTGACAGCTTGTAAGAAAATTGAAGATCCTTGAATAAATAGTATCGTGCCCCCTAAACACTCCGAATACTCCGCTTGTTTTAGACAAACATCAAAACAGAATGAATTTTATGAAAAAATTAACCTTATCATGCCTTATCATCTCTTCCTTTCTGATCTTAAATTCGCAAACATTATTCGCACAGGAACAAACAGACCCTCTCAACTTATTTATTCAAAAAATGTTATTGATGCACCAAGGAAAAACCTTATGCCCTGATCCAGCCATTTCGACAAATTCAATACGATCAAATATTGTGAACTATCTAGAGGATACCTATTTAAAAAAGAATGGGACTGCAAATGCAAATGTGATTGCTACTGCTATTTGGACTCTTTACCCTTGTCCATTTTCACCAAATCGCTCTGATTTAAAGCTAGCGACATTTAAAGATATTGAGGGTGTATGGTTATTTCCTGAGAGTTCACAAAAACTGCGCTTCGGCCCAAAATCCAACCAAAAATCTCCAACTGGGCCCATACCTGTAAAATGTGACGCTATAGGTTATTTTCCAAATGGTGAACTCCGGAGTATCATTTTTGCAGGAAAGGATGAATGCCCCTTCAAAAAAGCCTCAGACATGGATGTTGCAAGAAAAAATCCTCAAGTCTCAAATTGGTCTTTACTTCGAGATGGACGTGTCAGTGTTACTAGAACCGACATTGAAAACCATATCGAAGAATGGGATGTATATGCAGTAGTAACTTCTTTTTCTGCTAATGACGTTCAATTTAACAAAGGAGATTTACTTGCTTATCTCCGTAAAGAAAATGGCAACTCAGTTAATGCATCCACCCAATTTCGTCACTGGAAACGTCTTCCTTGACAAATCAGAAGCAAAGTAAATATATGTATAATCATGAAGATGGATATCCGCCCAGGGCTTCCAGGATCCAGGTAATCGGTAATCCAGGGGTCAAATCTTTATTCTTGACATAAACGTCCCCTTGACTATCATGGAGGAATGGCTCGTCCACTTCGTATCCAATATCCTGGTGCCGTCTACCATGTCACCCATCGCGGGAATGGGCGGAAACCAATCTTCATAGATGATGCCGACCGGTATCAGTTTCTAGAAATCCTTTTTCGTGCCCAAAACATTTATACCATCATCCTGCACGGCTACGTACTGATGGACAACCATTTTCATCTGCTGGTTGAGACTCCGCGCGGGAACCTATCGGAATTCATGCGCTATTTCAACATTACCTACACCTCGTATTTTAATCGCACTCACGGACGAAGCGGTCACCTCTACCAGGGCAGGTATTCGAGTTTCCTGATCGAAAAGGACGTCTACCTCTCCTCGGTTTCCCGCTATATTCATATCAATCCCGCACGGGTGAAAGAACTGTCTAAAAAACCACAAAAAGAGCAGCTGAAGTATCTTTTCGAGTACCCATGGAGCAGCCTGCCGGGCTTTTGTAACCTGTCGCGACGTGTAGACAGGATGACTTACAGCTATATCCTTGAGGAATTCGGGGGGGACCACAAGAGCGGCCGGGCAGGCTACAAAAAGCAGATCACCGTCGACCTGGCTGGTGATGAGACACCCATGGATTCAGTTGTCGGACAGAGTCTTCTCGGCAGTGATACTTTTATATCCATGGTCCGGGGAAAATACCTGTCTGCCGGAAAGGATCGTGAACGTCCAGCAGTTGGAAAGATACTGAAATACCATGCCCAGGAAAAAATCATCACCTCAATAATGGAAGTGACCGGTTTGTCGAAACGGGAAATTTTAACAAAACCCGGGGTGACACGTCAGATAGCCATGGATATGCTGTATAGGTATGGCGGTTTGACCAATCCAAAAATCGGACAACTCATGGGAATAGATTACAGCACCGTGAGCCAGGGGCGAAAACGTTTACGAATACGCCTGCAAAAAGATATAGAAACACATTCGGTTATGAAAGAAATCGAAAAGAAGTGTCAATGATAAAGATTTGACCCCATAAAAAGAGGAAATACGATGAACTCGGATGCCCTGTCGAACCTATTGCTAACCTTCATTTTTCTGTTTACACTTAGTGTGCTGGCTGGTTGCAGCGGAACCAGGTACGGGACAGCACAGATTACCTCGATCCCTGCCGGGGCCGAGGTCGTCAACCTGCGAGATGACACCCATCTTGGCATAACGCCGCTGATGGTCACCTGGGAAGAAGATGATGATAAGGCTATCCGCGCGACTGTGGAGTTGCGCAAGAGCGGCTATGTGGAAGAGATAAAATCGTTCTGGATAAAAATGTATAAAACGAAGGCAGAGGCCGATCAGAAGGCACAGCCGGTAACGGTTGAACTGAGAGAAAGGAATAAATGATGCGTGTACGGAAATACAGGGTTCAGGGTTTGTTGTATTCAATCGGTCTGCTGACCGTGCTTTCCCTCCTTGGGGGCTGTTCGGATAAAAAAATTGTCAACTTCAAAATCAACTCCGTGCCCAAGGGGGCCCAGGTACTTTACCAGGTGCTTGGCGATGATTTTCCCTGCCGGGGAGAATGGATATACCTGGGCAACACACCTGTTCAAGGGGTCCGGGAGTTTAAGGAAAGCCAGATTGAAGACGCCGACAAGATCACCCTGAAAGTGATGCACCAGGGCTATCATGATCAGGTCAAGGAATGGGACGGAGACGGGTTCTGGCAGGAAGTTGAGGAGAGCGACGTCATATTCTGGACCCCGGAGCTGATTCCGTCGGCGGAGTAGTTTTTTTCCAATCCAGCGTTACCCGGCGGGAATGTTGAACCGTTCCTGCCGCTCTTGCCTGTTAGCGCAGACAGCATTTCTTATATTTTTTCCCGCTGCCGCAGGGACAGGGACTGTTACGCCCCACTTTTCCAGGTTCGGTGAGGCTTGATTCCAGGATGTCGCCATCAAGATAGACCCACTGCCCGTCTTCCCGGCAAAACCGGCTCCGCTCGTGAAGTACGCCCCGCATCTCCCCCTGCAGGTAAAGCGCCCTGAATTCCACCTCACCGGTCTCATCCTCCGGGCCGCCGGCCACGGTATCAAGAATCCGGAGCCCGGACCACCGGTTGTAATCTATATTCATCCCCGCAGGTCTGGTGGTGGAGTGCCAGGAGGTAAACAGGTGTTCGACATGCTGCTCCACGTTTGCGGTATAGCGGGAGCGCATCAACTCCTCTGCCGTGCGGGCAAACTTTTCTTTGGCCAGGATGGGGCCGCAGCAGTGCTGATACTCTTTTCCTGATCCGCAAGGACACATTTTCTTCTTCCCGTTCATTCCATATCCCCTGAAGGTACATTGGTAAGCTGGACCTGAACCAGTCCCCGAACCGAATTTGCCACAAACAGTGCATCGGCGGAAACAACATCATCCACCGTCAGTATCCGCTCCTCCGCCTTTCCCTCCTCAAGGAAAGCCCGGCGAAAGGTTCCGGGCAGCAGGCCGCAGGAAACCGGCGGTGTATACATCCTGCCGTTCGTTTCCACAAACAGAGTGGAGATAGTGCCCTCAGTGACCTCACCCCTGGTGTTGGTAAAAAGCATCTCGTACAGTCCGTACTGCTCAGCCTCCTGCCGCGCCTGAGTATACAAATCCCGCATGGTGGTTTTATGATAAAAAAAGAGATTGTCCGCATCCACCGTATCGACGGCAAAGGCGACCGTGGGCAGTTCCTCATTCTTGTCAGGGGCGGCAAGCGGACTTGACCCCACCTCAATTCGTCCGTCCTTATAGAGCAAGAGCCGCACCCGCATGGCAGTGTCTGCAAACCATTTCTCCTCTTCCATCAGTCTTTTTTGTATGGTTTTTTGATCTGCCTGAAAGAAAAAATAGTCGGCCGAAGCGGTCAAGCGGTCAAGATGTTCCTGTAGCAGCAGGTAGCCGCTGTCCGGCTGCCAGCACAGGGTCTCAATGAGCTGAAAATCCGGTCGCGGATGGGTCAGGAAACGGCCTTTAAGCAGACACTCCCGCCATTCGGATTCGGGATCGGAATCATGGACGATACCGGCGCCGATGCCCATGCTGCCGCGGCCCGCCTCCAGGGTCAGGGTCCGAATCGGCACATTAAAACACATCTCTTGTCGGCTGCAGTAGCCGATGGCCCCGCAATACACGCCGCGCGGTTCTTTTTCCAGTTCACGAATAATCTCCATGGTTCTGATTTTGGGGGCTCCGGTCACCGAACCGCAGGGAAAAAGAGAGCGCAGCATATCCCCAAGCCCGATCACTCGAGCGCTATTGACCAGTCCTTCAATGGTGGAGGTCATCTGGAGTAGGCTTTCATAGGATTCAACGTCGAACAGGGACCGCACCCTGACCCTGCCGCCTCCGGTTTCGTGGAGCAACCGGGCAAGATCATTGCGCAGGAGATCAACGATCATCACGTTTTCACTCCTGCTCTTGGTATCTTCGGCGAGCATCTGGCCTTGCTTCCGGTCGTCATGGCCGGTCTTTCCACGGCCAAGGGTACCTTTCATCGGACGTACACGAATCAACTTATAATCGGAGGCAAAAAACAATTCCGGTGAAAAGCTCATGATATCCTGCCCCCGGTGCCGGATCCAGGCGCCATAGGCAACCGACTGGTTCTGCCGCAACCGCCGGTACAGGGCTGCCGCTGAACCGCTCAGGGAAAAATCAAGTTTGAAGGTGTAGTTGACCTGATAGGTGTCACCGGCCCGGATGTAGCGCTGTATTTTTTCGATACCGGCAAGAAACTCCTGCTCTGAAATATTGGTCTGCAGATTGTCGACCGTACAGAACTGCTCTCCGGCTCCTTCAACCGGCCACCCGGGACCGCCTGAAAATTCGCCGGTCGCATGATCATAAATCAGTGGATTTTTGTAAACCCCGAGCATGGCAATTGTATTGTGCAGCTCCCCTGGGCGGAACAGGTCATGGAGGACGGGTTCCAGCAGATACCCAAATTCATAGGCAAACCAGCCGGCAAGAAAATATCCCTGCTTGCGATACGATTCCGCGAGTTCTAAGAATTCAAGGACATCATCTTCACCTGTACACTCAAGCCGGCAGACCGGTTCCACCAAGAGGAAGGAACGATGGTTTTCTTCCGACATTCGGCAGGTTTCAAGAAAGACAAAGTCCTCCATACCCTCAAGGGCTGTTGTCAATTTCCTGATTGATTCACTGTCAATGGGCCGCATGAGCACGTTTTCCGGTTCCGGGTTCAAGGTTCGCGATTCTGCACGGAGGGCGCAATAGAGCAGATTGCCGAATAAAATTCCAGCAGATATTACATATTTTTCCACCTTACAAAAACATATTTTCGGCTGATACGCATCGCTTTAATATTGCATCAAAACCAAAGTTATTTTATAAAGGGAGATTACTGTAGTTTTCCATTAGGCTGTACCTGCCGTGATTTTTCCTTGGCGGGTTTGATATTTTCCGGGTCTGGGCACTGTTTAAATACTGTTACATCCCATCTTCATGCCGCTCCCCGGACAACTGTTTTATTCAAGGAGGTTTTCATGCTGATAAAAGACTGGATGGCAACGGCTGTGCTGACTGTTGATGCCAACACTTCCGTGATGCGCGCCACCCGGATCATGAAGGAAAACAACATCAGACGCCTGCCGGTTCTTTCGCAGGGAAAGCTTGCCGGTGTTGTCACCGATCGTGACCTGAAAGAGGCTTCACCATCCTCCACTTCCGACATGGACATCCACGAGATGTACTATCTGCTGTCGGAGATGAAAAT
Source organism: uncultured Desulfobulbus sp. (assembly GCA_964590715.1). Lineage (GTDB taxonomy): Bacteria > Desulfobacterota > Desulfobulbia > Desulfobulbales > Desulfobulbaceae > DRLX01. The sequence continues at coordinate 4,111 of CAZPXI010000070.1, read as the reverse complement.
TAAGGATGTAATGACCGACAAATGCATCTCCATGCATCTTGAAGACACCCTGGAAAAGGCAGCACTGGTCATGCTCACGGAAAAAATATCCGGGGTCATGATTCTTGATGGGGATGACAATCTGGTCGGCCTGCTTAGTGAAACCGATATCCTGCGGGGTTTCATTCATGCAACCGGCATCCAGGACGGTGCGGATCAATACGTTATCGACATGCCCGATGCTCCGGGCTCGGTCACCCAGGTAATTGACACTCTCCGTAACTACGACGCCCGTGTACTTTCCATTCTGACCTCATTTGAGGATGCCCCTGCGGGTCAGAAACGGGTTGCTATCAGAATTTCCATTGATGATGACAAACTACCGGATCTTGAACAGGACATCACGAACCTGAAAAATTACAATATCGTCTCCCACAACAAAGACGAGCTGCAAAACCTGCCTTCGAAAAAATAAGGCGTTCTATATATATAAAGATACAAAAATTGATCGGCGAAACATTGCCGGCAAACGACTAACCACCCCCGTGTAAGGAGAACGATTTATGTCAAGGAAAATGGTCACCATTGACGGAAACCAGGCATGTACCCATGTTGCCTATGCCACCAGTGAAGTTATTACTATCTACCCCATTACCCCGTCATCCCCTATGGCAGCCGAGGCCGATGCCAAGGCCAATGCCAAACAGGAAAATATCTGGGGTTCCATCCCGGTTATTTCCCAGATGCAGTCAGAAGGCGGCGTAGCCGGTTCCCTGCATGGTTCTCTTGCCACCGGTGCTCTGTGTACTACTTTTACCGCATCCCAGGGCCTGCTCCTGATGATCCCGAATATGTACAAGATTGCCGGAGAGTTGACCCCGACCGTCTTTCATATCACGGCCCGCTCCATCGCCGCTCAGGGACTGTCCATTTTCGGCGACCATGGCGACGTCATGGCTGCCCGTCAGACCGGCTGGGCTGCGCTGTGTTCACAGAACGTTCAGGAAGCCCAGGACATGGCCCTGATTTCCACTCAGGCCACCCTGGCCTCACGTATCCCGTTCATGCATTTCTTTGATGGTTTCCGGACTTCCCATGAAATCCAGAAAATGGAGCAGATCACCTTTGACGATATGCGGGAGGTCATTGACGAAGACCTGATAATTGAGCATCGCAAACGGGCACTGACCCCGGATCGTCCCTCCATGTCCGGTACCGCTCAAAACCCGGATCTGTATTTTACCGGTCGCGAGACGGTCAATAAATATTACAACGCCGTGCCCAAAATCGTCCAGGAGACCATGGACAAGTTTGCCGCGATTACAGGACGCCGGTACCACCTCTTTGATTATCACGGTGCTCCCGATGCCACTGACGTGGTCGTCATCATGGGTTCCGGTGCCGAGACCACAGCCGCAACCATCGACTACCTTGCCGCCCAGGGCCGCAAGCTCGGCATGGTTATCGTCCGCCTGTTCCGCCCATTTGACGCTGCAGCCATGGTCAACGCCCTGCCCTCTACCGTTGAGCGAATCACAGTTCTTGATCGGACCAAAGAGCCCGGCTCCATGGGTGAGCCGCTGTATCTCGACATTCGCGCAGCTATCGGTGAGGCTGTTGAAGCCAACCCGACCCTGTTCATGCCGCTCATTCTGTCTGGTCGTTATGGCCTGGGTTCTGCAGAATTCACCCCGTCTATGGTCAAGGCCGTTTATGACAACATGGCTGCAATGGCACCGAAAAATCATTTCTGTGTCGGCCCCAATGATGACGTAGCCTTTACCAGCCTCGACTATGACAAGTCCTTCAACATTGAGGGCGATGATGTCTATCGGGCCATGTTCTTTGGTCTCGGTTCCGACGGAACCGTCGGTGCCAACAAGAATACCATCAAGATTATCGGTGGCGAGACCGACAACTCAGCCCAGGGCTACTTTGTTTACGACTCTAAAAAATCAGGCTCCATGACTGTCTCTCACCTGCGTTTTGGTGAAAACCAGGTTGTGGCGCCGTACCTGATCAACAAGGCAAGTTTTGTTGCCTGCCATAACTTCACCTTCCTTGATCATTACGACATGCTGGCCAACCTTGAAGACGGCGGCACCCTGCTCCTGACCTCTCCCTACCCCAAAACCAAGGTCTGGGACAACCTGCCGTCCAAGGTGCAGCAACAGATCATAGACAAGAAAGCCAAGCTCTATATCATTGACGCGATCAAGCTGGCCGAGGCTCTTGGTCTCGGGGCTCGCATCAACATGATCATGCAGACCGCCTTTTTCCTGATCTCCGGCATCCTCAAGAAGGATGAGGCCATCAAGGCAATCAAAGATGCAATCAAGAAGACCTACGGCAAGAAGGGCGATAAGGTTGTCAACATGAACTACGAAGCTGTTGATGGTGCGGTCAACAACATCGTTCAGGTCAAGGTTCCCAAACGGATAAGCGGCCACGAGCTGCCTCCGGTTGTCCCTGAAGAAGCTCCTGAATTTGTCAAGGAAGTCACCGCCAAAATGATTGAAGGCAAGGGTGAGGACCTCAAGGTTTCCCAGGTGCCCGCCGATGGCCGCTGGCCTACCGCCACCACCCAATGGGAAAAGCGGAACATTGCCGTTCACGTACCGCAGTGGGATGCCGACACCTGTATTCAATGTGGTCGCTGTTCCCTGGTCTGCCCCCATGCCTGTATCCGAATGAAAATCGTTTCCGCTGCAGATCTTAAGGCGGTCAAGGCACCCAAATCCTTCAAGACCGCTCCGGCCGTCGGCAAGGAGTTCAAGGGAAAGAAATTTACCATCCAGATCTCCACCCGTGACTGTGTCGGCTGTACCCATTGCGCGCGGGTCTGTCCGGCGATCAAGAAAGATAAAAACGGCAAAAAGACCGATGAGTCCGCTCTGAAGATGATTGCCAACACCGAGGCTGTAACCAAACGTGAAGCCAAAAACTGGGACACGTTCCTGGCTCTTCCCGAAGCTGACAACAGCGTTGTCAACCCGGCAACCATCAAAGGCAGCCAGCTGAAACGACCGCTGTTTGAGTTCTCCGGTGCCTGTGCAGGTTGTGGCGAGACTCCGTACATCAAGCTGGTTACCCAGCTGTTTGGTGATCGGATGCTGATTGCCAATGCAACCGGCTGTTCTTCCATCTACGGCGGCAACCTGCCGACTACACCATACGCAAAGCGTGCCGATGGTCGTGGTCCGGCCTGGTCTAATTCCCTCTTCGAGGACAATGCCGAATACGGAATGGGTATGCGCCAGTCGGTAAACAAGCTTTCCCATCAGGCAGCGGAATTGCTTGATAAGGCTGCTGCTGAAAAAATAATCACCAAAAAGTTTGTCAAGGAGATTTTGTCTGCCGACCAGCAGACTCAGGAAGAGATCGAGGCCCAGCGTGAGCGGGTTGCAACTCTTCAGGAGGCACTGGCCGGTTCCAACTCCGTGATCGCCAAACGTCTGCAGCCTGTTGCCGACTATCTGGTGAAAAAATCAGTCTGGGTTTTCGGTGGTGACGGCTGGGCCTATGATATAGGTTACGGCGGACTTGATCATGTCCTGGCCTCAGGCGAGAACATCAACGTCATGGTCCTCGATACCGAGGTCTACTCCAACACCGGTGGCCAGATGTCCAAGTCCACTCCGCGTGCTGCTGTAGCGCAGTTTGCCGCCGGTGGCAAGAGAATGCCTAAAAAAGATATGGGTATGATCTTCTCCACCTATGGTAATGTGTACGTTGCCCGGGTATCGCTGAGTGCCAACCCGCAACAGTTGGTCAAGGCGATCAACGAGGCCGAGGCCTACAACGGTCCCTCAATCATCATTGCCTACGCCCACTGTATCAACCACGGCATCAACATGGCCACGGCTCCTGATCAACAGAAAAAAGCTGTTCTCTGTGGTCACTGGCCGCTGTATCGCTACAACCCTGTGCTTGAGGACGAAGGTAAGAATCCACTGATCATCGACTCCAAAGAGCCGACCATCACCTTTGCCGATTATGCGCTGGGTGAGAACCGGTATCGGATGCTGAAGATGGCTAATCCTTCAATGGCTGATGAGCTTATGGCCGCGTCCCAGAAGGATGTGGATAAAGCTCTGAAGTTCCTGCACAGCCGCTTCAAAGCCCTGGAAGA
>CAZPXI010000069.1:0-10574 GCA_964590715.1 uncultured Desulfobulbus sp. | reverse complement strand
TAAAAAACCGTATATTATCGAATCCGCAGGTGTAATGTATGGGTATTTCAAGGCACTGCTGAAAAAGGAACCGCTGGCAGTGACACCTGAAGAAAAGGCCTTTCTGCGCAGGGAACAACGGCAACGGCTTCTGGGATCCTATGGCCAGGGTAAAAGAAAATAAACGTCCGTCCCCGGCTGCTCTGCTGGTTTTTTACTGACGCAACTCCTGCTGACAAGTTCACCCGGATTATTTGTAAAAGTTCACCAGCTCCCCATCTTCGTCCGATCAGGCCTCCTTACATAGACGGGCTATAGCTCGTCGGCCTGCTTGAACGAATATTGAGTACTGGTAAACCTTTACAGTACCAGAATATAGCCCGCTTCGGATACCCTGGTGAACTATTACGATTATTTTTTTCCTCCGGCATGTATTCAACACCTCTCCCCCAATGTGTCTACAATTGGTTCTGGGCTTATCCTTGAACTTCGGTCAGAAAAAAGTGGACGCAGAGTCGAATGGCAGCTCAGGTTCCAATGGCGTGGAGGGTGACGGTATATGTAAGCACTTTACCGGCAAGAGGATGGTTGTAATCGACGGTGACATTTTCGCTGTTGACGGATAAGATCGTCGCCGGTACCTGTTCGCTCTTTCCGTCTTTTTCAACCGCAAGGGAAAGGATCATTCCCGGTTTGGGATCAAGCTTGCCTTCAAAAACCGAACGCTTAATATCATGGACAAGGGTATCATGATGCAGGCCAAAGGCATCTTCAGGTTGAATATCAACGGTTCTCGACTCGCCGGGGTTCATGCCAAGCAGGCAGGCTTCGACGGCTTTCAAGACTCTGCCGGAGCCTATTGACAGGTGGATTGGTTTGGCAGCGGGGACCTTTTCAAAGACTTCGCCGGACTCAAGGGTGGCGGTATAACTAATACTTACAGTGTCTGTCAGGGCTACTGGGCACATGGGTAGATTCCTCTTGTATGCGTCACGAGACGGTATGGACGTCCTGCCTGATAGGGCAGTTTTTTTTAAAGCTGTACTTGTAATCGACCTTTGCTGAAAAAACAATATCTACCATCGGAACATACCGAGTCCGGGCATCTTTTTGAAAATACCTGCAATAAAACAACCGTCGGGACTTGACAAAGAAGGGATGACGGCCTAAATGTGAACAGCCATATTTGTCGGTGTCGTAGATAGCGAAGACTTCCGGTAGTGATGTGGCAATGTCCACATGACGAGCGCGAACTCGTGAGACTCCGAGAAGACACGAAACCGACGGCGGAGAGATCGTATCATCTTGTAATTCCGTACGGGGCAAATGGCGGTTTTGACTTTTTACGAGGCCATCATATTTAAGAGGACGTCATGGAACTTGAATGTGAGAAGTATAAAGAGAAGGTTGATTCTGAAAATGCGGTTTGCCGCCACCCTGATGACTATTGCCAGTTCAGGTCGGGTTGTATTATCCGGTTTATGGAAAGGGAACGCAGGGGGCAGCAGAAGCCTTCAACTATGATCCAGTCCAAGAACACTACAGCCGGGTCGGAATAGGTATCCCGGTATCGATTTCTTTGACCGTTAATCTTTGAGAACGTTATGATTGAGTTAGATTTTAATAAAGATCCTCATGGGTTGTTACCGGCTATTGTTCAAGATCATGCTACCGGTGATATATTGATGCTTGCCTATATTAATCTGGAATCCTGGCAGCAGACCCTTGAGACCGGCAAAGCCCATTATTGGAGCAGGTCACGCAACAAGCTCTGGCTCAAAGGAGAATCATCCGGTCATGTCCAGCTTATTCAAGAAATTTTTGTCGACTGCGATCAGGACACGGTTGTTTTTCGAGTTGAACAATTGGGCGGGGCCGCCTGTCATAAGGGGTATCACAGCTGTTTCTACCGCAGGGTGGCCGGCGATGAGCTGAAAATCGATACGGAACCGATCTTTAATCCTGAGGACGTGTACGGAAAAAAGTAGGTATAAAGTAAAATATATCCGTCCTGAAGTTGTGACCCAAAAAAAATGAACTCCGAACTCTGAACTCAAAATACAATGAAACAATTAAAAATCGGTATTCCCAAAGGGAGCTTGGAAAAGGCGACCATCGAGCTGTTTGAAAAGTCGGGCTGGAAGATCAAGTTGATGTCCAGGAACTATTTTCCTGAAATTGATGACCCGGAACTGTCCTGTTCCATCTGCCGTCCCCAGGAGATGTCCAACTATGTGGAATCGGGAATGCTGGATGCCGGAATTACCGGTCATGACTGGACCTTGGAGAATGGTTCCGATGTCAAGGTCGTCGAAGACCTCGTCTACTCGAAGGTCAGCAAGAAACCGACCCGCTGGGTGATTGCCGTTCCAGGAGATTCTGATATTACCCGAGTGGATCAGCTCAATGGTAAACGGATTTCCACCGAGCTTGTCAACGTAACCCGAAAATTTTTTGAAGGGCAGGGGCTGGAGGTTGATATCATCTTTTCCTGGGGAGCTACCGAAGCTAAAGCTGTTTCCGGACTGGCCGATGCCATTGTCGAGGTAACCGAGACCGAATCAACTATTCGTGCCCATGGCCTGCGTATTATCCATGAGCTGATGCAGTCCAACACCCAGTTGATTGCCAATAAAGATGCCTGGCAGGATGACTGGAAGCGTGAGAAAATTGAAAATATCGCCATGTTGCTGCAGGGAGCGCTTAAGGCCGATCATATTGTCGGCTTGAAGATGAACATTCCAGAGGAAGGTCTTGACACCCTTATTGAACAGCTTCCCAGTGTAACGGCACCAACGGTTGCCAAGCTCTACAAGCAGGAATGGTTTTCCGTGGAAACGGTTATTTCCGAACATCAGGTCCGTGATCTTGTGCCGCAGTTGCGAAAACTCGGGGCCAAGGGAATAATTGAATATGCCCTGAACAAGGTCATTTGACGGGGCCTCGGCAGACTTTATGAATTTTACCAATGTCCAGTTTCTCACCTCTGTTCATGCCTTGCGTCAGCTGCCTGAGCCGGATTTTCCTGAAGTTGCCTTTGCCGGACGCTCCAATGTGGGGAAATCCAGCCTGATCAATACGGTTATAGGCCGAAAAGGCATGGTGAAAACCAGCGCCAGGCCGGGAAAAACCCAGGGGCTCAATTATTTTGTCGTCAATGAGGCTATGTACTTTGTCGATCTTCCCGGGTACGGTTTTGCCCGAGTTGCCAAACAGGTACAGGCCGGATGGCAGCAGTTGATTACCGAATATCTCTTACAGCGCAAGACATTACGACTTGTTGTTGTTATCGTTGATCTTCGCCACCCGTTAAAAAAAATGGACAGGGAGCTTATGGACTGGCTTCGATACCAGGATATTTCGTATCTTCCCGTTTATACTAAGGCGGATAAGCTTTCTAAAAATAACCAGATGCGCAATGCGACGGCTCTGGATTCCGCGCTTGGCATTGTCTCCGACGAGCGGCTGATTTTTTCTTCAAAGACTGGACAAGGGCGCACGGAGCTGCAACACAGGCTTGCATTGAATGTCGATTCCTGTTAAGGAAGTTGAGTAAATGATTGAAAGAGGAATTTCCTGTTAAGCGGACGTGGTTGGGCAGACCGTCGCTGAGGGCAGGATTACTTTTGTGGTCTTTATAAAAGGGGGGAACGCGATGTCATTGAGATCTGAATGGCCCTGCTGGGAAATTATGGGGTGTAAACCGGAGGCTGCGGCAAAATGTCCGGCCTACCAATCGGAAAGGCCCTGCTGGGAGGTAATGCGGGAAATTGATGTCTGTTCTTTTAATATCTGTAAAGACTGTCTGGTCTACATCGCCAAGCAGAAGAATTCCATCTTCAGTAAAGAAGAGATCCTGAGCATCATGTGCCAGAAAGGTATTGATGTGACCGGCCACGATTGTCCACAGTTTAAAGCCGCAACCTAGAAAATTCGCTTCAGGCAATGCTCGTGGTAACTCACCGATTACAGTGAGTTGACGGCACACAACAGAGAGAAAGCATAACCGGATCGATATTGTTTCGGATGAATATATGGGCTTTAGAAAAAAGGCCGGGGCTCAACAGTCCCGGCCTTTTTTTTACTGATCTGATTTCAACACTGCGAGAAAGGCACGTTGCGGTATCTCGACGTTGCCAACGGTTTTCATCCGTTTTTTCCCTGCCTTCTGCTTTTCCAGCAGTTTTCTTTTTCTGGATATATCACCGCCGTAGCACTTGGCGGTAACATCCTTGCGTAGAGCGGAAATATTTGTTCTGGCGACAATATTGCCACCGATGGCGGCCTGGATGGCAATTTTGAACATCTGGCGCGGAATCTCTTCTTTCAGGCTCTCGCAGGCCTTGAGGCCTCTTTCCCTGGCCCGGTCTTTATGGGTGAGTTGAGAGAGGGCATCAACCTGTTCACCATTGACCAGGATGTCAAGTTTAACCAGATCACTGGTCCGGTAGTCGATCAACTCATAGTCAAAAGAACCATACCCCTGAGTAACCGATTTCAATTTGTCATAAAAATCGTAAATGACTTCAGCCAGCGGGAGTTCACAGGTGAACTCTATCCGGCCGGGCATAGGGTAATGGTAGTTGGTGTTCTCGCCCCGACGGTCCATGCACAGGGTCATGACCACTCCCATATATCGTTCCGGGATATGGATGGTTGCCTTGATAAAAGGCTCTTCAACATGGTCGATTGAACCGGGATCCGGGAAGTACGAAGGGTTGTCGATCTCCTTTACCGTACCGTCCTGCAGGTAAAATGTATACTTAACCGTCGGGACCGTGAGTATCAGGGAGATGTCAAATTCTCGTTCAAGCCGTTCCTGCACTACTTCCAGGTGGAGAAGCCCCAGAAAACCGCAGCGAAAACCAAAGCCAAGGGCCGCTGAGGAGTCTTTTTGATAGGTAAGCGCTGCGTCATTGAGTTTCAACTTTTCCAGTGCGCTCGCCAGGTCTTCGTAGTCGTCGGTGGTAATGGGGTAGATTGAGGAAAAAACAACCTGCTGTACCTCGCGAAAACCGGGCAGCGGGGCAGGGCATGGGTTTTCGCTGGTGGTAATTGTATCACCCGGCCTGGTATCGGACACGGTCTTCACTCCGGCAATAATATAGCCGACCTGTCCTGCGGACAGCTCTTTCTGAGCCTTTCGTTTAAGGTGAAACTGACCGATCTCTTCTACCCTGTATTCTGCCTTATTGGACATGAAAACAATCGTTTCACCGGCTTTGAGCCTGCCGTTGATAATACGCACAGAGATGACCGTTCCTCGATAGGGATCATAGTTGGCATCAAAAATCAAAGCTTCCAAGGGTTTTTCAGGATCTCCTTCGGGCGGAGGCAGCAGGGTGACAATAGCCTCAAGCAGCTCATCCACACCCTCTCCGGTTTTAGCAGAGCATTTTTGGATACTCTCACCCTCAAGGCCAAGATCCTCTTCTATTGAATCCGCAACTTTTTCAGGTTCTGCTGCCGGCAGGTCGATTTTGTTAATGACCGGGATGATTTCGAGATCATTCTCCATGGCCAGATACAGGTTGGCCAGTGTTTGCGCCTCTATGCCCTGGGCTGCGTCAACAAGCAGCAATGCGCCTTCACAGGATGACAGCGCCCTCGAAACCTCGTAGCTGAAATCGACATGACCTGGAGTGTCGACAAGGTTCAAGGTGTAGGTCTGCCCGTCGGCGGCAGTATACGGCAGGCAGATTGTCTGGCTCTTAATGGTAATTCCACGTTCCCGCTCTATTTCCATGTTGTCGAGCAGCTGATCTTTGAATTCGCGATCCGTCACCATTTCGCACCGCTGGATGATACGATCGGCAAGGGTGGACTTGCCATGGTCTATATGTGCAATGATGCTGAAGTTACGTATGTTTTTCATTATGTGCGTCCGCTGTTTGGCCCGTGGATAAAGTATAGATGAATGAGCAAGCTCTTCAATAGCACACCTGGAATGAAAAAAAAACACTTAGCCAAACATAAGGGGATGAATAACGTCAGGAGGATATCGGTCTCTATGGCCGCAGTTTGGCTTCTTTCAGTAAATAGGTTAGGAACCGGAGTGCATTAAAAATTGGAACGACAATCAATTTCAAGCCTTATTTAAGTGAAATAAATGAAAATGTGGAGTATATATATAAAAATATATGCCCTGCGTGTGAGTGAACTCCATGCAGGGTTCTGTTTTCAGAATAGTTCACCAGGGTGTCCGAAGCCGGCTATATTCTGATATTGTAAAAGTTTACCCGATAAGCGCAGACTTCGGTGCTCTATATTTGTTCAAGCAGGCCGACGAGCTATAGCTCGTCTATGTAAGGAGGCCTGATCGGACGAAGATGGGGTGCTGATGAACTTTTACCTGTTTTCATGCATTGAACAACACCATGGCTGATAAGAAAAAACAAAAACCTCCCCGGACAGAAAAACAACACCATCCTCTTGTGGTGATGTCTGACGAGGAAAACCTTCCTGCGATCAGTAATCCGGCCCTGCACAGATATTTGCAGGAGATTAGCCAGTATGAGTTATTATCCAGAGAGGAAACCGAAGAGCTTGCCGCCCGTTTTCAGGAAACCGGAGATCCGGATGCCGCGTACAGGTTAGTTTCATCCAACCTTCGCCTTGTCGTCAAGGTGGCCATGGATTTTCAGAAATATTGGATGCAGAATTTCATGGACCTGATACAGGAGGGGAACGTCGGTCTGGTGCAGGCAACCAAAAAATTTGATCCATATCGGGGAGTGAAATTCTCTTATTATGCCGCTTACTGGATACGGGCTTACATCCTGAAATTCATTATGGATAACTGGAGGCTGGTCAAAATCGGCACCACCCAGGCCCAGCGCAAACTTTTTTTCGGACTCAACAAGGAACGCAAGCTGCTCGAAGCCCAGGGATTTCTGCCCGAGGTCAAGCTGCTGGCCGAACGGTTGAATGTTAAGGAAAGTGAAGTTATTGAGATGAGTCAGCGTATGGATAACTGGGATGTTTCCCTCGAAGCACCTGTCCGTAATGACTCCGAAGACGAACAAAAGAATTTTATTCCGCAGGAAGGCCCGGGTATTGAGGAATTGGTCGCCAGTCAGGAAATTCGTGACCGGCTGGGTGAAGTTCTCGTTGAGATGAGGGATAAACTCAACGAAAAGGAGCAGGTTATTCTCAAACGTCGACTTTTGAGCGATGATCCTCTAACCCTGCAGACCATTGCCGAACAGTTTGGAATTTCCCGTGAACGGGTACGCCAGATAGAGGCCAATTTGCTGAAAAAGCTAAAAAAACAGTTGGAAAAAGATATGCCTGACATTCAGGATGTTTTTAGTACGGAAAGCATGATTATTGCCGGGAGCAGAAATAAATAAGTGGAAATGCCGGACAAGGGGTGTATATCCTCGGTTTGAACCGTGAATTGTCGGGAAGGTGAGATGTCCCCTGCATTTGATTGCACGGGTTGGATTTTTCACGGGCAGACAGCTCAAAGGTTATGCTTTTTTCCAAGACGTCTTGAACGATCATCATTGAACCCAACCTCATGAAATCCCGTGAAGTCACTTACCCAGAGGTTCCAGCAGGAATAGTTACGGTAGAAAAAATGTTCTCGTAGCAGTGGCCGGATCTGCCGAATTTCTTTTATCATGTCGCAGAACAGGCGCAGTCTTCGAACCATACCGCTGAACCAGAAATTTGATTTTCTCAAATACCCTTTAATCGTTGAATTGTAAAATGAATGTACCTCTGCTTGACCTTGGCCCTCAGATAAAAGCTTTACGCAGTGAAATTCTCGAGGCCGTTACAGGCGTTATAGATTCCACCCGTTACATACTCGGGCCCGAGGTCTCGTCCTTTGAAGAGGAAGTGGCCGTCTACTGTCAATCGGATTTCGGGGTTGGAGTCTCCAGTGGGACCGATGCTCTTGTTATGACACTGATGAGCCTGGGAATCGGAACCGGTGATACGGTAATCACGACTCCGTATACCTTTTTTGCGACAATGGGTGCTGTTCTTCGGGTAGGAGCGAAACCAGTTTTCGTAGATATTGAAAAAGAGAGCTTCAATATGGACCCGGATGCACTGGAGGCCGTCCTCAAGCAGGAAGGTCAACATGGAGGCAGGATCAAAGCTGTAATCCCAGTGCATCTTTTTGGGCAATGTGCAGATATGAACAGGATAACGGCGCTTGCTGAAAAACATGAAGTTCCTGTGGTGGAAGATGCCGCCCAGGCTATCGGTGCCTGCTGTCCATTGACGGATACCGATGGCAGCGTACAATGGAAAAAAGCAGGTAGCATGGGGATTGCCGGTTGTTTTTCATTTTTTCCCAGTAAAAACCTCGGCGGTATAGGTGACGGCGGCATGGTGACGACCAGTGATGCAGACCTTGTCGAGATCCTCCGTTCCTGCAGGAATCATGGCGCACAGCCAAAATATTACCATGCCCGGGTTGGGGGCAACTTCAGAATTGACCCGATCCAGGCCGTAGTTCTGGCTATTAAATTGCGTCATCTTGAGGATTGGCACCGCAAGAGACGAGAGAACAGTCGTATCTATAGACAATTATTTAAGAATGCCGGGCTCATTAACTCCCCGGTTGAACTGCCTGAAGAACAGTTTGCAACTGTTCCCGGTGCGGAAAACCATAATCATCACATTTATAATCAGTTTGTTCTCCGGGTGCCGGAGCGTGACCGATTAAGAACCTTTCTGCAGGATCATTCCATTAGTTCCGAAGTGTATTACCCCCTCTGTCTGCATCAGCAGGAGTGTGTCCGGGAGTACAACGGGCAGAAGTTTCCGGTTGCGGAAAAGGCCGCTCAAAAATCCCTGGCCCTGCCTATCTATCCGGAGTTGACCCGGGAGCAGTTATCTTTTGTTGTTGAAACCATTGCCGAATTCTACACGTCCGGTTGATTGCCCGGTACTCGTCGTGATTTTTTTTCGTTTTTCAGCCCTTCTTCTCCTTATACTTGTCCAGGGGGCGTCCTGTGGGCCTGCTCTGGGCGCTGATGAGAAGAACGCTGCCGAAACAGTCGAAAGTACTGTTCCTGATCGTGATGTTCAATATGCTGCAAACAGCAAGGTACCCCAGTGGAAGATTGACTGGGATCAGGCCAGGGCTTTATACCGATCCGGTAAAATTGGTCAGGCTCTGGTGCAGTATGAACTACTCCTGCAGAGGAAAAGTACGGTTGATGAGGCCAGGTGGGAATATACAGGCCTCCTTATTCAGGAAAAAAGATGGCAACAGGCGGGGAGCGAACTTGATACTCTTCTTGCCCGTGAACCGGATAATCGAAAATACCTGTTAGCCCGTGCCAGGGTCTCTCTTGAGGAGGGGTTTGCAAAACAGGCAGTCAAGCAGTATGGGCAACTCTATGATGGAAGTCCTTCGAGTGATGATGCTCTTGAGGCTCTTACCGGCTTAGTTGCCGCTCTCGACAAGATGGGGAACCGTGAAGCTCAACTGCCGCTTCTGGAACAACTTTTATTACGTAAGCCCGGCGACCTCTCTCTTGTAAAGCAGATAGGAACGCTTGCCCTAGAGATTGGGCATCCCGAAAAAGCAAGGGACGTCCTGCAGAAACCACTGGAGGATAACCCGGATGACGTCGAACTCTTACGCCTGACTGCCCAGGCCCTGGACGGTCTTGGAGATCGTGATAAATCCGCCGAGTACTGGCAGCGGATCATTACCCTGAATGCCGACGATATACAGGCCTGTCAATGGCTGGCATCCTATTATCAACAGCAGGGGGATGCGGATACGGCCCTTTTCTATATTGAGCATCAATTAAAGAAAGACCCCGCTAATGTTGATCTCATTCTACAGGCAGCAGTCCTTCAGGACAAGACAGGGCATCCCGGACGGGCGCTTGATTATTTATCCCTCTATCTTGATCTTGTCCCCAATGACCAACGTGTCCTGCTGGAGCGAACCCGTATCCGCAAGGAATTGGCGACTAACCTGATCACCTTTGTCCAAAATAAAAAAGCGCAGCAGCTGTGGCAGGATCTCAGACGGATAACAGGTGATCGTGAAGGCGTGTATCAGCAGATGGCCGAATGGCTCAGGCAACATGGGAAAAAAGAAGAATTGACCGATGTGTTGCTGGTGCTGTACCGACAGCATCCGGATGACCGTCGTTTATATCGGGAACTGGTGCCTTTAATGCAAGCACAGGGCAGGTCGTACGAGCTTGAAAAATTGTAGAGTATACAGGGTGAGGTTCAGCAACCCCGGAGGCCCTGAGTTTACATTGATGAGCCAGCATATTACACAGGAGTCGTCGCGAAGTCGGCAAGTGTCGTGAATACAGATAGCGAACGTAGTGAGACCTTCGAGGCACAGCGCTAAAAGCGATTCCTGTGAAATATTCGGGTTAGAACTCTGAACCCCGCATCAATACCCCATGGAAACAACATGTTAGCACGTTTAAGTGTTGTCTCTTTTCATGGGTGACGGAACAGTATGAAATTTCATTTTTACAGTTAAGGCTGAGCAGATAACTGCCGGCCATGCACAATTATAAACGTTTATAGAACTCGTAACAGGGTAGAGAGAGGAGATTAAAAAATGGTTGAGCGTATTCCAATGTCTATTCAGGGCA
>CAZPXI010000068.1:0-10802 GCA_964590715.1 uncultured Desulfobulbus sp. | reverse complement strand
ATCATTGAAAGAAAAGGACTTGAAGCGCTGATCTGACCCAAGCTTGTGTCAGATCTGGATAATTTACGTTTCAGAATCAATCCCTTCCTTAACCAACCCGGTTAACCTGCGGCCGTATTCCCGGCGCAAGGCATCAAGATAGTCGCCATCCACCGGCCCTTTCCAGGTCGTGACCTTGTAAAACCGTTTGGGCAGCACAATATCTTCCGGCTTGAATCCGGTGGCAAAGCGAAGCTGCCAGCGATGGGCGCGGATACGTTCACCGGCAGCGGCAAGCTTATCGGTCACCTCGCCGTAGCCGAGGGAATGCAGGCACTCGCCCAGGACTTCTTCACTATAGACTGAGCGGGCAAAGAGGCAGGAAACCATGGAGGTCAGCAGGCAGCGGCCGGGCTCATCAGCCATGAGAAAATCGACTGCTTTGTCCACGTCCTTTTCCTCATGTTTCTGGTCATAGGAGTAACCGCCGGTATCGAGGTGTGAGTGACGGAAGCCAAGCGCCTGGGCGGCAAAAAAGAGCTCGCCGGTGGCATAGCCCGCCATCTCCTGGCCGAGCACACAGCCGAACTCGGCACCGCCGTACTCCTTGGCCGCCTTTAAGGTCCCCTGGCCCAGCAGCCGGTAGAAATCATTGGCCCCGGTACCCAGGTAACGGGCCGCCTGCCGGTAGCCTTCCGCCTCGCCAAAGGCCAGTTTGACGATGGTCTCTTTTTCCGAGATCAGCCCACGGGCAGAGGCCTCGGTGGCCCAGGCCAGGGCAACACCGCCGGACATGGAATCAAGTGAAACCTTTTCCATCACATCCATGATGTTGAGCACGTCAAAGGTGTTGGTCACTCCCAGCATAGTGCCGCAGGAAAAGACCGGCTCATAATCATAGGCCACCTGGCGGTAGATATAGCGGTTATCCTCGCTGAATTTCTCCCGCACATAGCCGATATGAATGCAGCCCACCGGACAGCCGGAGCAGGCCCCGTTGCGGAGCAGGGCATCATCGGCAAAGCGCTGGCCGTTGACCCCCTTGATCCCTTCCGGGTCGCTGGTCTGCTGCAGGTTGCGCCAAGGCAGGGATTTAATGTCATCAAGAGCCTGGAGGTTGGCCGGGGTCCCCAGGCTGTGATACTTATGCATCATTTGGGTGCCGGTGACCTGTTCGTAGACCCGGGCAAAGAGTTTTTTATACTCGGAATTATCCGGCAGCTCGAAGCTGCCATCGCCCTGAATGATGATCCCCTTGAGATTTTTATTGCCCAGGACCGCGCCGCCGCCCAGACGACCGAAGTGGCGGTAGGTGTCTGCGTTGATGCAGGCCATGGCCGAGCCGATCTCACCGGACGGGCCGATCCGGAGAATGGAACGATGGCCGGAACCGCCTCTGCTCATTCGCCGCAGCAGCTTGCCGGAAACATAGGCATCCATGCCCTTCATGAACGAAACATCTTTTATGACAATACTGCGTGAACCGATTTCCAGGCTGGAGAGTCGCCCGGCCCGGCCGGTGATCACCAACCCGTCCAGATCGGCAAATTTCAGGGCCAGGGCTGAGCGGCCTCCGGCATGGCTTTCGGTGTACTGATCGTGGTAGGGGCTTTTAAAGGCGGCCACCGTTTTGCTCATCAGGGGAAAGGCCCCGGTCAGTGGGCCAATGGCCAGGATGAAGGGTTGCTGCTCCTCGCTCCATCCCAGGTCGACTCGGCCGAACCGTTCAAAGAGCAGGGCAGCCAGCCCGGAACCGCCGATGGCCTCGGCCCGGCCGTCAATTCGGTGCAGTTTGCTCTTACCTGTGCTTAGATCGACTTCAAGGACTCTGAAATATGGCCGGTTCATGCAATCACCTCCCCGAGTTCCACTGATTCCGGATCCCGCATTTCCAGACAGTCATGGGGACAGAAATCAACGCACTGGCCGCAGTGGATGCAGACATAGATCCGGCCGTCCCGATCCTGCATGATCGCCTCCACCGGGCAGACCGGAACGCACTGACCGCACTCAATGCAGAGCTTTTTTTTGAAAATGATACCGCCGCCTTTGCGTTGGGCCAGGGCCCCGGTCGGGCAGGCCGAAGCACAGGGCGCCGGGTCACAGGCCAGACAGCGTTTGGCGGAAAAACCGGTGGACAGACCGCCGGTTGAGTGGATACGAATTCCGGCAGTTTCCCAGGAGAGTCGTTTATGGACAAGGCGGGCACAGGCCAGGGAACAGGAGTGACAGCCGATGCATCGTTCCATGTGGGGAGTTATGAGAATTTTCATGATGTCGATCCGTTGTCAGGAGTGCATGTAATGAAGGAATGGCAACATAGAGAATAAAAAAAATACTATCATCCGTATTCATAAGGGTCAATGTGATTCATTGAAATAACATGGTGTTAATTTTTTATAGTGTCCTTAACCGGTTCCGGCTCATCAACCGTATCCTGCTGAAAGAGTTTTTGCGCCCACTTGATTGGTGTTACCAGGGTTCGGAGGACCATGTCGAAGGGCGTAGTGATGATTTCCTCAAATGCGGTACTCTCCACCGTAGGATCAAGCAGATCTCCGGTCACATGAAAGGTCAGGGTCGGCCGTTCCTCTTCTCCTGCCAGGATGTAGCCTATTATCGGGATCTTGGACATGTTTTTTCCGGCCTGAGTAATCATGTTGACATCAAGATTGACCTGTTGATTAATCGGATCAATGGTGCCGGTACCCCGCATATCCATCTCCGGTGAATCCACCTCTAAAGACTTGATTGTGGCAATTCCCTGCTTGTAATCAAACCACATGCGTATGGCATCCACCGGCCAGCCGTCGGTGGCATAATGGGGCAGGGAAAAGGTGATAAGGGCGGGCAGGGTGTTGATGACGGCAAGGATATTGTTGAGCGTGGCGTAATGTTTCAGCAGGATTGCATCGGTATGAAGAGCTGCGGTGAATTGGTCAAAGGTGCCTTCGGCAAAAGTCGTCAGATATCCGTTTTCAAACTCAGCATCAACGGCCAACTCATTCATGAACCGGGCGTTCAGTTTATGCCCCTGGAGGACGAAAGAATCGTTAACCATTTTGACGACAATCTCACCAGGGCCATAGGTTATTTTGAGATCACGCCGGTCGCCTTTGACCGTGAGGGTCATGGTGTCGGCAAGGATACGGCTTTTCGGTTGAAAAAAAAGAAAGCTGTTTTCGGCCTCCAGTACGATATCGGGTGCGTCTGTGTTGTGGTCCCGGAGTCGGTCCTGCTCGGGGCTGTCTTTATTGAAACGGATAAGGGCCGGAATACTATAGCCGATGTCTTTGGAATGTATTGTAATCGTACCGTCGTAGTGCACATGAAAATTGTTGTTTAAGACCAGATTCAACCCTGTTTCGTCGTAGCTGCCGGAGAAGACATAGTCTGATTGCGGGCGGCCGTTTTGAACCAATAGAGCATAGGATGAGGAAACCTGACCGGTAAAACGCAGCGGCGATGAGGGGCTTGTGGTGGATAAATGAAGTTTCCCTGTCGAGATTTTCAAGCGTCGTAACAATGGAGAACGCTCAAGTAACCGGCGCATGTCACTGATATCGACGTCCCATTTTCCTAATTTTTCAGAACGCAGGGAGAGCCCGAGTTCATCAAGATTTACCTTGGTCATGCCCGGGTTGATCTCTACGGTCAGGCGCAGTTCATCGGGAAACTTGAGGAATGGGGTACTGTCTTTCTGGGAAAACAGAAGTTCCTTAAGGTGAAACCGGCCCTGTCTTTTGTTCACATCATAGCTGCCCTTGACCAGGGTATCAAAAAGATCAACGGAGTAGAGCTGCATATTTTCAAGCCTGAGCTGATCGTTGCTGTAGCTCAGGTCAAAGGGGGAAAGGGTTATGTCGAGTCCGGCCAGCAGCCAGCTGCTCGGGTCACGGGTGGTGATGGTCAGCTGTTTGTTGTAATGGACGGCAAGGGAAAGGGGATCCTGATTCAAACCAAGGGATTGTATCTGCAGGTGATGGAGAAGCAGCTGCAGATCGGCCTGTTGTTTTTTGAAATTGAAATCTCCAGCTATCGAAAGCTCTGCTATAGTGGGGAGAACAAGACGTGTCCGTGGCAGTTTTCCCGACAGTTGTTTAAAGTCAAACGGGGCGGAAAAGGAATCCAGCTCGAGGGCGGTCTTGCCAAGGAGCCAGCGGGAAGATGCCGCCGAAATACTGCTGCCTTTCGGGCTGGAATGATAACTGAGTTCTACGGGATCTCCGGCCGGGTCCAGGGTCAGCAGGGTGTCTTTTAAGGCGATCTGAACAGTGTTGACTTCAATTTTAAGATCCGTCCGGGCCTCCAGGGGTTGTATCTTTCCCGAGATCCGGGCCGTGAAAAATTTATTCAAACTGATGTTCAGGTCATCCAGCAGAATTTCTGTGCCCTTTAGTTCAATCCGGCCCCCGGTAACCTGGTAGGTTGTGTCCTCGTAGGTAAACAGACTTTTCCCAACTTCAAAGGTGCCGAAGGCCTGCACCTGTTCAGTGTTCAGGTTGATGATCAGGGTCAGGTCGGTGGCGGTTTTTCCCACCGACTGGAGAAACGGCAGGCCAATATCGTAATACTTCAGCAGGGTAACAATGCTCCCGTTCGCCCGGGCCCGAGTATTGATTTTGACCGTGAGAAGAATGTTGTCCGGGTCATTAAAGTTAATAGCCAGCCGGCTTTGTTCACCTCTCTGACCGTAAAAGGTTGCATCGTGAGGGAGAATGTCAAGGATTCCCCTGGAAAATGTGACCTCTGCATAATCGGCCTTGATCGGCTCAAGGCCTTGGGCAAAGGTATATTCACAGTCGTCGACCTTGATGGAAGCGGAGAGGGTGTCCAGAATTGCCGCCGGGTCATGCCAGGGAATCGTGCCGTTTACTTCCTGAAGATGATAGCGACTGCCGATGAGGTAATCAGTGATCCAGGGCTGAATATCCTTATCAAGCCCGAAGAGATCAACCAGCGGTTTAATGGTAGTTGTTACCCCCATCCCCTGTCCCCGGAAGGACATTGAATCCAGATCAGCTGTGATTGAGAGCCGGAGCGGCAGGCAGTCGGCCAGATTGGCTGTAACTTCACCACTGATTTGCAGTTTTTTTGTATTGACCAGAAAAAGGCCACTGGCGGTAGAGTTGAATTTTTTGCTGGAGAGATTCTTAAGGTCGATCCGGCCATTGTTCCGGTCCCAGGTCAGAGTGGCCTTCATGTGCAGATCATCGGAGTCCAGGGTAAGGGTGAACGGCTGCGATGGTCTCTGGAGGATACGTATCCTGTACTCGTTGTAGAGAAAAGAGTGGACCGTGATCGACGGGATAATTTTTTGCAGAATTCGGAATGCCTTGAGTGCTTTTTGAATGTGTTTTCCATTCAGCTTTTTCGAAATGCTTTTTTCCCCCGCGGCGTCTATCTGCAGGGTATCAATTTCAAGGTTGAGTCTGTTGTTCCATTGCAGGTTAATGTTCTCTGCGGTTATACCGGCCAGTGTAAGGTGGTCCAGGTGCAGACCGTTTGCCAGTACCAGAAATCCGCTGCCGCAGATAACCAGAAACAGCGTGGTCCAGAGTACAAACCTGCGTGAGAAAGGGAAAAGAGCCATTTGGTGCGTGGTCGGGAACAGTTATTTAATCGTTGAATTGATGACAACCGGATTGCCGTCAGCCAATGATCGAAGGAGGAATTATCTCTATGATTTTAACGAAAGCAGAACGTTTGTACCAGGAAAAACAATGAAGGGTAACGGTCCGGCAATGAATCGACAGGGGGACAACTACCACTGTGGCCTGAATGGATGATGAGGAGCGGCAGGCTTAAAGGTTCCAGTTTCCTCCCGATAAAAAATGTTTTCATCTTGATTTAATAGCATATTTGCTTTCTATTGAAAATAAGTATCATAAATAATATAACTGTGAACGAAGTCGGAATGACAACAGCGGACAGGAGCAGGATTTTGAAAAGAATGCGATTGAAGCGGCCATCAAAACAGCAGTTTTAGGCCTCATGGTGCTTGCCACCTATCGCATCATTCAACGGTTTTTCATGCCGGTTTTTTGGGGAATTATTATAGCGGTGGCCGTGGAACCACTTGTCGGCAGGATGGCCCAACGATTAGGTGGCGGCCGGAAAATGGCTGCAATTCTGTTTGCCCTGGTTGTTATTGCCGCTCTTGTCATTCCATCGGTGATGCTGGTTTTTTCCTCCATTGATACCGTGCAGTCGCTTTTTTTGCTCTGGCTTGGCGCCTGTACCATGCTTGACCGGGATTCCAGAGGTTATTTGTTAAGAAAAAAGTGCCTCCCACGCTAATTTTTTATACATATTTTTCAATTGTTAATGCAATTTTCTAACCGGACTCTATTGAATGGGAAGTATTAAAAAAATAATAAAATGGATAGTTATATCGATCCTCGGTCTATTGAGTATTGCGGTGGTTGCCTCCATCGTTGTTGTTGTCATCGGCATAAAAATCAACCTGGACAGTATCAGGCCTGCGGTTGAAGCGGCTGTTTCAACCGCTCTGGATCGTAAGGTTCGGATAACCGGCTCAGTGAGCTTACAACCAACTCTCAGGCCAACTCTTGAAATTCATGGGGTACAGATTGACAATCCGCCGGGCTGGACGGATGAAATTTTTGCTTCCATGGATCTTGCCAGGGTGCAGGTAGGGATACCGGCCCTCTTGAGGAAACAAATAGATGTGGGTGAAATTACAGCGGAAAAGGTAACTTTGAACCTGGAAACCAATAAACAGGGGAAAAGTAACTGGCAGTTTGATTTAACTGCAGACACTGCTCCGGAACCTGAACAACAGATCGTAACCGAGCCAGGCGGGATCGGTCTGCAAGCTTTGGATAAGCTTTCTCTGCAACAGATCAATGTCCGCTACCGTGACAACAATCTGGACAAAGTGCTCACCTTTACACTTGAAGAACTCAGCGGAACGGCCCAGCAGGGACAACCACTCAAATTGACCGGTAAGGGAAATTTTCAGAAAAAAATTTACAATTTCAATTTGGAAGGTGGTGCCCTGGATGAATTTCATCCCAGGCAGCAGCTCTATCCCCTCTCTATTACCGGTACAATCGCCGGCAGTCCCTTTACGGCCAAGGGAACATTCGGCAGAGACAAAAAAGAACCCCGGCTTGATCTTGATGCGACCCTGGCAGATGTAGATATCGGTGCCCTGCTTGCCTGGTTGCGAATGGCCGAAGGGGTTGAGGCGGAAACCGATGCATTTGCCCTTCAACTCAGACTGCGGGGAAACAGCCTGCATGAACTAGTTACTCAGTCGAATTTAATATTTTCCCTGAAGGGTGGTAGTTGGATTCTGCATGGAGCAGGCAAGGGGGATGGATTGCAAGTAGCCATCGGCAAAGGAGAGATCAGAGCCCTGTCCGGAAAGCCTGTGGCTCTTCATCTTGAAGGTATGATTGATCAGACCCCGATCGATATTGCAATTCATGGGATGGAACTGATTAATTATGTCGACAAGCCCCGGCAACTGCCGATCAGCATCAAGGTAGAAGCAGCCGGCACGACGTTGGATTTTAATGGGAAAGTGGCCTTGCCGGTCGGTAATAAGGATATATCCCTGGGCATGATTATCCGTGGTGAAAAGCTGAGCAGCCTTGATCGGCTCCTGGGGCTTGATCTTCCGCCGCTTGGCCCGTACAGCGTGGAGGCACGGTTTGCCATGCAGGAGCAGGGGTATGATCTCTCCGATCTGAAGATTAGAATCGGTACAAGTAATTTAACCGGCAGCATGCGCCTGGATATGGCCGGTGACAAACCGACGGCCGACATACGGCTTGTCAGCAGTCTGCTGCAGATTGATGATTTTGATATGGAGGGCTGGAGCCCGGAGGGAAAAGCATCTGCGGAAGAAGAAAAAGACGTTGCATCTAAGGATGATGCGCCTGAAAGACAAGAGAGTAAGAGACGTGAAAAATCGGCTTCACTTCTATCGCAAGAGGCTATGTCCAGAGCCGACGTGCAGCTTCTGGTCAGGCTGGACAAGGTTGTGTCCGGTAAGGATACCCTGGGCAGCGGCAGGCTTGAAGTCAGCCTGGAGGATGGTCGTTTTTCTCTCGATCCGCTGGAACTTGAGCTCGCAGACGGCACGGCCCATACGGTATTTTCTTATTACCCAACCTCGTCGGAGGCTGAGATCCATCTCGTCTCCACCATTAAAAATCTGGACGTGGGCATCCTGGCCCGCCGTGTTGATCCGGCAAGCAAGATGGGTGGAAGGTTTACCATGGATATTTTGCTTGATGCCACCGCTCCCAGGCTTGATCAGCTCATGGCCAACGGCAGGGGTCATTTTGACCTGGCCTTTGTCCCAGAAAATTTTGATGCCGGTCTTGTTGATATGTGGGCCGTTAACCTGTTGTCTTCTCTGGCCGCAGAAACCGATGGCGAACCCAATTCCGTTATCAACTGTCTGGTGGCCAGCTTTGCAATGGAAGATGGTGTGATGCAGGAACGGACCATCTTTATTGATACCACCAATATGAGTATTGAAGGTGAGGCAACGCTGGATTTTAAGAACAGGACGATTGCCATGCAGGCCTCGCCAAAGGCCAAAAAACCGGAGTTTTTCAGTTTGGCAACACCGGTCAAGGTCAAAGGAAGTTTTGATGATATCGGTATTAAAATTAACGCGATTAGTATGGTCGGTACGGTCACTTCTTTTGTTACCAGTCCGGTTCATGTTCCCCTGCGCAGGATTTTTTCCGGTACAATTCCCGAAGACGGCAAGCAGGCCTGCCAGGAGGCTTGGGACAAGCGAAACCTGGAAAAATAATCTGGCCGGAAGAATAGCAGCTTGTATCGGTTCCGGAGTATGATTTTCGAACCTGAGAAAGGGAGAATCCGGGAGGTCTTTTTATCGCTTTCACCCAGCATATTTTTTCCAAATTGCGGGAGTTGGACCGGCGAGCATCAGAGGTGGAACCGGTTCCGGTGCGACAATTTGCCACATTGAACTTGGCGTTT
Organism: uncultured Desulfobulbus sp.; assembly: GCA_964590715.1. Classification (GTDB taxonomy): domain Bacteria; phylum Desulfobacterota; class Desulfobulbia; order Desulfobulbales; family Desulfobulbaceae; genus DRLX01. Next base: position 1,832 of record CAZPXI010000068.1, on the reverse strand, counting down.
TTTTGTACTAATTATTTATAATTGTCGATATGCTTTTATATGAAAGTGTCTTCCAAGGCTTTGACTCTTGAGTCGCTTTCATTGTTCGTTGTGGCTGTGGCCTGAGAATCCGGAGTCTGCGCGTTGTTCCGCTTATCTGGTTCAGCCATGCTGGTTACATCAAAATAGGAATTAGTTGTACTGCCCCGCTAATACGGCCTCTGGCCATGACCAGTGCATATGAAAAGAGGAAATTAAAGGTATTTTCTCTGCGAGCTCGTGAGATCAGGAAAAAGAGGTGTGAGATGAACAAACAACATTCTGCCGAATCCTTTTATTCTCCAAAAATCAAAAGTCTCGCATATGGTGCCAGTTTGTATAAAGAGGTGACCACAATGAACACCATGATGGTCTATCAGAGTTTAAAAGAGCAACGCAAGTACCCCCGTTTTACACCTGACACCAAGATATTCATCCTTCATGCCTCACTGGGCACGGTACGAAATATCGGTATCGGCGGCTTGTCTTATACCTACTACCATCTTCCCACGGAACCCTTCAGCCCCCTGCCCAAAAACGGCACGATTTTCAGTGCGGAAAATGATTATCTCGTTGATATACCATTTACTGTTGTTACAGATAGGGTTGTACGAAAATCGTATTCCTGTTTCCCGGAACTGAAACAGCGTCGAATTCGTTTTTCAGCACTTACGGGAACGCAACTTCAGGGATTGGAACAATTCATCCTGACCCATGCGGTTGTACCGGAAGTTGAAGTTGATAATAAAACAGTATCTTAAGACTGAAACGCTTTTGATAATCCATTGTGAGTGACCATCAGACGTCATTCATGCCGTTTTTTCCCCCACATTCTTACCCTCTCAGTTCGTCTTTGATAAAAAATCATACTCTTTTCCTTCATGAGTGGTCATTCCATTGAAGTCTTAGGGCTCGCTCAAAAATAACTTAGTATAATCCTGCCACATCCCGGCCGGGTGTTTCTTGTGAACGGCTTTGAAACCGATCGGAGCGCAATGTGCATGCCGTACTTCCCTGAACAGAAGGTTGTTTGATTTGACTGTTATATGATATCTCTGGTAATGCGGTTCTGTTGCTCGGAGTCAATGTTAAAAGAGATATTTATAAACAGAGCCGCCACACCCTGCTCTTTCTGCTGTACTCCGACTGCGACGGTAATGTTTCCGAAACGGCCAAGCGGCTCGGCATTCACCGCCGAACCCTGCAGCGGAAACTGTATAAATATCCGCCTAAGCAATAATTTCTCGACAGTTTTTTTAAAAAACCATACCGTCCGGCGATTTTCATCGTCGAAGTCTACGCTTATTCGGTGGTGTCCGGCTTCTTTTCGTTTGGGGAAAAGAAGCCGGATCTGTCCCGTGACCGGATAGAGGTTTAGTCGAGGACGGGCCGGGGCGTGGTATCGGTGGAGGGCGGCAGGATCGGGTATTCAACCTTGGGTTGTTTTCCTGTGGTTGTTTTGAGGAAGGCATAGATGGCATCGACTTCCTGAGCATTGAGTTCACTGCCGAGCTGGGCTGCTCCCATGACCTTGATCGCCTCTTTGAGAGTCCAGACCTTGCCGCTGTGGAAGTAGGGCGGGGTCAACTCAATGTTACGCAGGCTGGGGGCCTTGAATACATACTCATCAGCCTCGGATTCGGTGACCTTGAACCGGCCCTTGTCACCGGCAATAATTTCCACGGACGGCCGTTCGACAACACCAAAGGCGAAGTAATCCTCGCCACCCATGTTCAGCCCGCCATGACAGTCACTGCACCCCTTGTCCATAAACAGGGAAAGACCTTTAAGCTCTTCTTCGTTGAGCGCCTTGG
>CAZPXI010000067.1:9688-11061 GCA_964590715.1 uncultured Desulfobulbus sp. | reverse complement strand
CGTGGAGAGTACCCTCGGAGAGGGAACAAAATTTACCCTTACCTTACCGCACTGCAAGGAGACGGTTCATTCATGAGTTATACAATTTTAGCGGTAGATGATGAGATAAATTCCTTAAAAGTTCTTTCTGCGGCCCTGTCCAGTGAGGAGTTCTTCATCGATACGGCCGTATCCGGCGAGGAAGCCTTTGCCATGTTCAAGGACAAACATTATGATCTTGTCTTATCAGACTATAAAATGCCGGGCATGACCGGACAACAGCTCCTGGAAAAAGTGAAGACCGTCTCACCCGAGACACCATTTGTACTGCTGACCGCCTATGGAACAATCGAACTGGCGGTCAATGCCATGCGCCTGGGCGCCTATACCTACCTGACCAAACCGGTCGACCTGAACCTTTTGGAAAACATCGTCAACGAGCTGTTGCTCTCCGACCGGCAGGAACCCGATGACGGGATATCGGGCCGGTTCCAGTTTTTAAACATCATCGGTAAATCCAAACCCATGCAGGAGGTGTTTTCCCTGATCCGCAGGGTCAGTAAAACAGATGCCAACATTCTTATTCTCGGTGAATCGGGCACCGGCAAGGAGTTGGTCGCCCGGGCGATCCACTACTCATCCCTGCGGGTCGACAAGCCCTTTATCCCCATTGACTGCACAACCATTCCGTCCGAGCTCATGGAAAGCGAGCTGTTCGGCTATGAGCGGGGGGCCTTCACCGGGGCAATGGATCGCAAGATAGGCCTGATCGAAATGGCGCAGGGCGGTACCCTCTTTCTTGACGAGATCGGTGATCTGGAACTTGCCCTGGAGAAAAAACTCCTTAGATTCTTGCAGGAAAGGGAAATCCGTCGGGTCGGCGGTAAAAACAAAATCCAGCTCGATGTCCGGATTCTTTCCGCCACCAATAGAGACATTGAAAAAGAAGTGGAACAGGGCGAGTTCCGTACTGATCTGTTTTACAGGTTAAACGTTATAACCATACGTATTCCGCCGCTGAGAAAAAGGAAGGACGACATTCCGCTGCTGGCCAGGCACTACCTGGAATATTTTAATAAAAAAAATAAAAAAGATATTCGCAAGTTTGACAGCGTGGTACTGGAAATCATGAAAAATTACGATTGGCCGGGTAATGTCCGTGAGCTGGAGAATATCGTGGAGCGGGCGGTTATCTTATGCTCGTATGACTCCATCAATGTCGAATGTCTGCCCTGTAAACTGCAGGTTATTGAAGATGAGGTATGCGAGGAGTATAATGAGCTCAATCTTCCCGAAATGGAGAAAAGGATCATCAAGAAGGCGCTGGACTGCACATCATGGAACCAGTCGAAAGCAGCAGTGCTTCTGGGGATCTCCAGAAAACAGCTTCGGAC